>JAZSPE010000083.1:0-2052 GCA_045537265.1 Clostridia bacterium
GGCATTACGCAGTCAAAAAAGTCAACACCGCGATAAACTGCCTCAATAATATTAACAGGAGTTCCAACACCCATTAAATATCTTGGTCTGTCGCTTGGAGCAAATGGCTCAACCGCCTCGATTATATCATACATAACCTCAGCAGGCTCGCCCACCGCAAGTCCGCCGATTGCAAAGCCGTCAAGAGGAAGTTGGGCAATTTCTTTCATATTATCAATTCTTAAATCCCTGAAAGTGCATCCCTGATTGATGCCGAAAAGCATTTGATTTGGATTAACTGTTCCTTCAAGAGAGTTAAGACGGTTCATTTCCGCGATACATCTTTTAAGCCATCGGACTGTCCTTTCGGACGCCTCTTTTGCATAGCCTTTTTCACAAGGATTTTCAACGCATTCATCAAAAGCCATGGCAATAGTTGAGCCAAGGTTAGACTGAATCTGCATACTCTCCTCTGGGCCCATAAAAATCTTTCTGCCGTCTATATGAGAAGAAAAATACACTCCCTCTTCCTGAATTTTTCTCAGCTTTGAAAGGGAGAAGACCTGAAAACCGCCACTGTCCGTTAAAATCGGTCTGTCCCAGTTCATAAATTTATGGAGACCGCCCATTTTTTTAACAACCTCGTCTCCCGGACGGAGATGAAGATGATAGGTATTTGAAAGCTCAACCTGACAGCCTAAATCCTTTAAATCAAAGGCAGAAACGGCGCCCTTAATAGCCGCCGCAGTTCCCACATTCATAAAAACAGGGGTCTGGATTGTGCCGTGGACGGTTTTAAATTCGCCACGCCTTGCTCTTCCCTCTTTTTTCGTTACAGTAAACATCTTTTGTCCTCGCTTTATATAAATCTACTGAATAAACATCGCATCGCCAAAGCTGAAAAATCTATACCTTTCGTTTATGGCCTCTTCATATGCCCTGAAAATTTTATCCTTATCCGAAAAGGCGGAAATAAGCATTAAAAGTGTTGATTCGGGGAGATGGAAATTGGTTATAAGGGCATCAACAATTTTGAATTTATAAGCAGGATAAATGAAAATTTCCGTATTGCCCGACGCTTTTTTAAGGTTTCCTTTTTCATCAGCAACACTTTCCATTGTTCTAACAGAAGTTGTTCCAACAGCAATAATTCTTCCGCCGTTTTTCCGCGTTTCATTGACAATTTTCGCCGCTTCTTCGCTTATTTCATAATATTCCGAGTGCATCTTGTGTTCTTCCACATTATCAACTGAAACAGGCCTGAATGTTCCAAGACCAACATGGAGGGTTACAAAGGCGATTTTAACGCCTTTTTCCTTGATTTTCTCCATTAATTCTTCGGTAAAATGAAGTCCTGCCGTTGGTGCGGCGGCACTTCCTTCTATTTTGGAATAAACGGTCTGGTATCTTTCTCTGTCCTCTAATTTTTCGTGGATATATGGGGGCAGGGGCATTTCCCCAAGCCTGTCTAAAAGTTCTTCCCATACGCCCTCATATTCAAAACGGACAATTCGGTTTCCGTCTTCGATTACCTCTAAAACCTCGGCTTTTAAAAGTCCTCCGCCAAATTCAAAACGGCTTCCCACTTTTGCTTTTCTGCCTGGTTTTAAGATAACCTCCCAGGTATTTATATCAATTCTTTTAAGGAGCAGAAATTCAATTTTTCCGCCTGTCCCTTCTTTTGAGCCATAAAGTCTTGCAGGGATAACTCTTGTGTTATTCATTACAAGGCAGTCCCCTTCTTTAAGATAATCAATTATATCATAAAAATGTTTATGGCAGATTTCCCCTGTCTCTTTGCCTAAAACCAAAAGCTTTGAATCTGTTCGGTTTTCAAGTGGCTTTTGGGCAATAAGCTCCTGAGGTAAATCATAATAGAAATCTTTTGTGTTCATATTCTTATTCGTCTCCCAAACCGTCTGTCACTTCTTCAATTTCATCTGTGGTTTCTTCCTCTTCGGTGTAGAATCTTTCCAAATGAGTTCCGTCATAATAATGGGTAAGGATTTCCTCGTATGTAAACCCAGCTTCTGCCATTCCTTTGGCGCCATACTGGCTCATACCAACGCCGTG
>JAZSPE010000108.1:0-1869 GCA_045537265.1 Clostridia bacterium
CTCGTTTTCGGGATAAAAGTCAAGATAATTATATACGATTATTTCGATTTATCTCACATTTTACAAGTAAATTCTTTGATTTTCTCATTTATTCACCTTTTTGCTTTATTTTTAAAGTTTTCAAGAGCATTTTTATCGAACAAATATTTTCTATCACAGAACTGGCAAACAATCTCTGCTTCGCCCTGTTCATCAATAATATTTTGGATTTCTTCTTTGCCAAGACTTATGATTGCTCTCTCCATTCTATCAAGACTGCAATCGCAATTATATTCTATCTCCGTTTCATCAAGAATATCAATTTCAAAGTCCTTCATAATCTCCATTATGAGCTCTTTATTGCTCTTTCCAAGAGAAAGCATATCGGTAACGCTACATACATTTTCAAGGGATTTTTCAAGGCGTTTTAAGCTAAATTCATCACAGTCAGGCATAACCTGAACAATAAAGCCGCCTGCCTGGGCAATAGACAAATCCTTATCGACTAATACGCCAAGACCAACAACGCTTGGAACCTGTTCAGACTGGGCAAAATAATACGCCAAATCATCCCCGATTTCTCCGCTCTGAATCTCAACCTGACCGATGTAAGGTTCTTTCATTTTAAGGTCGCGAATAACGCTTAAAAAGCCGTTTTTGCCAACAGCACCACCAACATCAAGCTTACCTTTTCTGTTAAGCGGTAAATCCACATAAGGATTTTCAATATAACCTTTAACTCCACCTTTTGCGTCGCCCACAACCAAAACAATTCCCGCTTCTCCGCCACCTTTAAACTGAATGGTAACAGTCGCTTCATCATTTTTAAGCATAGCGCCCATAAGCTGACCGGCAACCAATGTTCTTCCAAGAGCCGCTGAGGCAATAGGGGAAAGGTTATGATACTTTCTAGCTTTTTCAACTGTTTCACGGGAGTTAGCAAAATAAATTCGCATAAACCCATCTTTTGTTACTGCTTTTGTTAATAAATCCATAAATATCTCCTAAAGAAAGAAAGAAAGCCGACGAAATTGTCGGCTTTTAAGTCTTATTTTGTTTATCGTATATCAAAAATCTTACGCACGCTTTGTAACATTTGCAGCCTGCGGACCCTTAGCACCTTCGACAACCTCAAATTCAACTTCTGCGCCTTCCTCTAATGTCTTGTAGCCTTCCATGGCAATTGCTGAAAAATGAACAAAAACATCTGTTCCGTCTTCACATTCGATAAAACCGAAGCCTTTCTCAGCATTAAACCATTTCACTTTTCCGTTTTGCATATAAATTATACCTCCTAAAAATTAAGCCGTTCATTCAGCCACGAGTATAAGTATATCACATGGAATTTCCAATGTCAACCATTTTAGCAACTAAAAAGCCTTTTAGAAAGCTCTATTTCATCCTCGTTTTTGCTATTTAAAAACTTAATTTCGCCTTTATTTTTTCCAGTATTTTCAAGATTCATACCTTTAAGTCGTCTTAAAAGCTCTCTCGCCGTTCCCTCTCCGCCGTCAAAGAGGACAACATCTTCTCCCATAACCTTTTTAATAGTTTTTGAAAGGAACGGATAATGAGTGCAGCCAAGAACAACTCTATCAACCTTGCCTTTATAATCTGAAAGCAAACCGTCAACAAAATCTTCAACTTCTTTCCCCTCTAAAATACCTTTTTCAACCCATTCCATAAGGCCAGGACATGGAAGCAACTCAATATTGCACATTCCTTTATACTTGCCCAAAAGTTCTCGAAACTTTTTTTCGCCCAAAGTCATGTCCGTTGCCATAACCAAGACGCTTCCGCCTTCTTTATAAAGCGCAGCAGGTTTTATGGCAGGTTCAACACCTATTACAGGAAGGTCAGTATACTTTTGTCTTAGAAGCTCTGCCGCAG
>JAZSPE010000071.1:0-6385 GCA_045537265.1 Clostridia bacterium
TCTATTTAAGATGCGGAAAAATTGCAACCGCCGTAAATGCTGTCTTAACGGCAGGGGTTATGTTCCTTTTAACTAAGGATTTTGAAAGCCTTATTGTTGTAGCCCTATCTGTTATTCCCGGCACGGTGTCAGGGATTATGGTTGGCAAAAAGAGAGACTATTATTCAACTCTTTTAGGAGTAAGCGTATCCTTCCTGGTGGTTCTCCTTGGAACTCTCCTTCTGGCAGGACGCGGTTTAGAGAATGGCGTCGGCGGAATAATTGACCAGTCAATCGAGGGAATGAAAGAAGCCCTTCTTATAGCAGGCAGTAATGAAGCCACGGTAGATATTGAAATGGCGCTAAGTGTCATAGGGGCATATATTAAGCAACTGTTCCCGACATTCATTATTCTGACATCTTTGATTTTTGCTTATTTGCACTGTGTTCTTCTCAGAATTCTTGCAAAAAGAGTGAGCAAGTTAAGATACGACTATATTCCTCTTGATGAGCATCATGCACCAAGACATGTGGCAGTTGCCTATTTCATCATATCAATATTCGCTTTGTTTTTAAGCGGAGCAAGTAAAATAGGGGTTGCCGTTTACAACATCGTGGCAATAATTGATTTTGTTCTTGCGTTCTGCGGATTTTCCTTTATTGAAAGCAAGTTTAAAAATAAAATTAAATTTGGCTTTATAAGAGCCATCATATATATCGCGATATTTACAGTCGCAAGCAGCTTTGCAATTCAGATTTTGTCAATCATGGGAATGCTTGACAGTTTTATGAACTATCGCAGGATAGAAAGAAATGGAGAATAAAAATGAAAGGTAAGCGAATGAAAAGACGCCAGACAATGGTCAGCAAAATATTCGGCAGACGCACGGCACGACTTTTTGTGTTCCTGGCTTTATACATTGGTATAAACGCCTTGGACTCCGTAACGGCTACGGATATTGACGGTCTTGCCGCTCTGGTGGGAATCATATTTTTCGCAGTTGAGTTTTATTTAATTTACAGACAGAAAAAGAGCTTTGTAAGCTTTATGGAAAACTTTGACTTCTGTTTGAGTGACACAACAGGTAAGTCCTTGGTTAAGTATCCGTCTCCTGTGGTTATAATCGGCCTTGACGGAGAAATCAAATGGTATAACGGCAACTTTACCAAGCTTGTTGGGGAAAATGAAACTTTTGGAACTCATATAAACAACCTTCTTCCAACCCTTGAAGTAAATAAGCTGACAGAAAGCCGGGGCGAGTTTGGCTCAGTTATTGAGCTTGACGGACGGACTTATGAGGTTGAGGCAAGGGTTACAGGCCGTGAAGATAAGGATGCAAAGCATAAATTCCTGCTTTTATATTTCATTGATAAGAGCGACGAATATAGACTTGCCCAGCTTCGTGAAGAAGAAAAGACCGTTGAGGCAATTGTTATAATTGACAACTATGAGGAAGTTTTAAAAGAAACTCCTGACTCTAACCACGGTAAAATCTTAGGCGAAATTGAACAGACCATAGGCGAGTGGATTGCCTTGGGCGACGGTGTATTCCGTAAGTTTGAAAGAGATAAGTTTTTAGTTCTTTTTGAGCAAAGAAACTTTGAAAAAATCCTTGAAGACAAATTTGAGGTTTTAAATAACATCAAAAATATCAATGCGGAGAATAAAATCCCCGTAACAATCAGTATAGGAATCGGTCAGCACGGCATAGACCCCAAAGAAAACGACAGCTTTGCAAGATTTGCGGTAGATATGGCGTTAGGCCGTGGCGGAGACCAGGTTGTTATCAAAGACAGAGATTCTTTAAACTTTTTCGGTGCAAAAAGCCGTGAGGTTGAAAAAAGAACAAAGGTTAAGGCAAGAGTTGTTGCCCATGCCCTCCGCAAGCTTATTGATAACTCAGGCAAGGTTCTCATTATGGGGCATAAGTCAGGGGATATGGATAGCATCGGCGCATCTATTGGTCTCTTTAAAGCGGTTAAAAGCAGAAACCGAAAAGCATATATCGTTGTTGATAAAGAAACGGTTAACGCAAAGGAGACTATCGCCGAATTTGAACATAGGACAGACTATATAGATGCCTTTATAACAACAGAGCAGGCCATGAACACGCTGGAAAAGGACAGCCTTGTTATAGTGGTTGATACCCACAGACCGAATATGGTTGAGTGTCCTGAACTTTTAAGACACGCTGAAAATATTGTGCTTATCGACCACCACAGACGAAGCGAAAACTGCATAGAAAATGCAACACTTATGTATCACGAAGCCTATGCATCATCAACCTGTGAAATGGTGACAGAAATTATCCAGTATATTCAGGAAGCTCCAATGCTTGATAAATTTGAAGCAGAAGCCCTTTACGCAGGAATATTTATGGATACAAACGGCTTTGTTAATAAAGCAGGGGTAAGAACCTTTGAAGCGGCGTCCTATCTTAAACGAATGGGCGTTGACACAATAAAGATAAGACGAAGATTCAAGTGCGACAAAGACATATTTATAAGAAAAGCGCAGATTATAAGTAACGCAGAATTCTATCGCGACAACATTGCAATATCTGTGGTTTCCGATGAAGCAAGAGGTGCACAGGTAATGTGTGCTCAGGCGGCGGACGAGCTTCTTGATATTAAAGGCGTTGAAGCGGCATTTGTCCTTTTGAAAAGAGGCAAGGTTATCTATATAAGCGCAAGATCACTTGACGATATTAATGTCCAGATAATTATGGAAAAGCTTGGTGGCGGTGGCCATATAACCCTTGCCGGCGCGCAAATGGAGAATATGACCTTGGAAGAGGCCGTTGAAAAACTCCATTGGGCAATTGACGAAGTGGTAGCAAACGAAGAATAAGAAAGGTTGAGACAGATATGAAAGTAATTTTAAAGCAGGATGTAAAATCTCAGGGTAAAAAGGGCGACCTTATAAATGTAAGTGACGGATATGCAAGAAATTTCTTGTTCCCAAAGGGCCTTGCCGTTGAAGCAAGCAAGCAGGCGCTAAACGAGCTTGAAGGTAAGAATGCGGCGGCACAGTTCCATAAAAATGTTGAAGAACAAAAGGCAAGAAATATTGCCGACAGACTTAAAGAGGTAACAGTAAAGCTTACCGCAAAAGCAGGAAACGGCGGAAGACTTTTCGGCTCAATAACATCAAAGGATGTTGCAGCTGCTCTTGAAAACCAGACAGGAATCAAGGTTGACAAAAGAAAGATTGACCTTCCTGACGGAATCAAGAGCTGCGGAGTAACAGAGGTTAAGGTTTCTCTCTATCCGCAGATATTCGGAACTTTTAAAGTGGAAGTAACCGAAGAATAACCTTAGGAAGTATAAAAGGGGTAAAAAAATGGAAGAAAGTACAGCAAATGTAAGAACAGTGCCGTTCAGCTTAGAGGCAGAGCAATCTGTCTTAGGGGCAATGTTTCTTGATAAGGATTGTATTCCTGACGCCATAGAGATTTTAAAGGGCGACGATTTTTATATAGGGCGCAACAAAGAGCTCTTTGATGCAATGAGCGAGCTCTATAATCTAAGTATGCCTATTGATGTTGTAACCTTAAAACAGCACCTAATTCAAAAAGGCGTTTTTGAAAAAATCGGTGGAATGGATTTTATTGTTGAGGTCGCAAACTTTGTGCCCACAACAAAAAATTTAAAGCACTACGCCAAAATTGTTAAGGATACCTCTGTCCTTAGAACCCTCATTAAAACAAGCGAGGATATAGCGGAGAAGTGTTATCGTGGCGAGGGCGAACTTGAAGATATAATCGGCGTTGCAGAGCAGAATATATTGAATATTTCTCAGGACAGAGAAGCAAAAGGCCCTGTTCATATAAGAAAATATATCGGGGAAAGCGTTGAACTTTTGTCTGAGCTTTCTGATAAGAAAAGCGATGTAACAGGCGTGAGCACAGGCTTTATCGATATTGATAAGAGAACAGCAGGTCTTCATGGCTCCGAGCTTATATTGATTGCGGCAAGACCTGGTATGGGTAAAACTTCCTTTGCCTTAAATATTGCCCAGAATGTTGCGATAAAGGGCGGTGTTCCGGTGGCTATTTTCAGTCTTGAAATGCCAGGCATCCAGCTTGCAAACAGAATGCTTGCAAGCGAAGCAATGGTAAGCTCTGAAAAAATTAAAAAGGGCGACCTTAAATCAGATGACTGGGATAAAGTGGGCGGAGCGGTTGACGCTCTTTCAACGGCTGAAATATATATTGATGATTCATCAGGTATAACAATGCCTGAAATCGGCGCAAGATGCAGAAGATTAAAGGCTGAAAAAGGATTAGGTCTTATTGTTATCGACTACATACAGCTTATGAATTCCAAGACCTCAGACAGACAGCAGGCGATTTCCGAAATTTCAAGATCTATGAAAATTCTTGCAAAAGACCTTAATGTGCCTGTAATTGCTCTTTCTCAGCTTAACCGTGATGTTGAAAAGAGAGATAATAAAGAGCCAAGGCTCAGCGATATCAGAGAATCAGGCTCAATTGAGCAGGACGCCGATGTTGTAATGTTCTTATCCCGTGAGGGCTATTATAATCCTGAAACGGAAGAACCAAATAAAACAAAATGTATCTTCGCTAAACACAGAAACGGCGAAGTGGGAAGCGAATATTTAACATGGCTTGGCGAATTCTTTAAATTTTCCAATTGGAGTGGAGACCGTGAACATTAGTTCTACCGTATCTGAGAAAGTCAGATTAACCATAGAAGAAAATGAAATGATAAAAAAAGGTGATAAGGTTTTAGTCGCTCTTTCGGGAGGGGCAGATTCCGTGTGCCTGACTCATGTTCTCTATGGCCTTTCAAAAAAGATGGGGTTTTCACTCTATGCGGCGCATCTGAACCACGGCATAAGAGGGGAAGAAGCGGATAAAGACGAGAAGTTTTCCAAAAGCTTTTGCGACTCTTTGAAAGTTCCGTTCTTGGCAAAAACCGTTAATGCGACCCAAATTGCAAAAGAGCAAGGAATAACAGTTGAAGAAGCAGGCAGACAGGAGCGATATGCCTTTTTCCGTGAGGTCTGCTCTTTGGGTGGCCAGAATGTTATTGCCACCGCCCACCATAGAGACGATGCTGCCGAAACGGTTTTGATGCGGATTATAAGAGGAACAGGAATTGACGGCCTTAGCGGAATAAAATATATCCGTGAAGACGGCGTTATAAGACCTCTTTTAAAGATAAGCCGAGAGGAAATCGAAGAGTATTGCAAGGAAAACTCACTAAGCTATTGCACAGATAGCACGAATTCTGATAATAACTACACAAGGAACAAAATAAGAAACGAGCTTTTGCCATTCATAAGAGAGAATTTCAATCCCAATATAACCGAAAGCCTTATGAACTTATCGGAAAGCGCAAAAGCAGACAGCGACTTTTTAAACTCCTATGCAAAAAGACTTTATATAAGACTTGGAAGTCCTATGCCAAACCGTAAGCCTGTGGTCCTCCATATCGATTCACTTAATATGGTTGAGGACGCAATAATGTCAAGGCTCATAATTACTGCGGCAAAAGAAGCAATGGGAGAAGACTTTTACTTAGAAAGAAAGCATATTAAGGATATCTTATCCCTTAAAGAAAAAGAAACAGGGGCAATGATGAATTTCCCCAAAGGTCTTACCGTTCATGTTAAATATGGTTGGCTTGAATTTAGGAACGAAGGCGAAACGGAAATAAACGAAACAAGCAGAGATATAAAAAATTATTTCAGCACAGAGATTGAGCCGGGAAACGGCTACAAAATCGAAGGGAAAGAAGGAGCGGTATTTGTTAAAAGAGTTCTCCTTTCTGAGTATAAAAAGAGTGCGGGGGACATTCTCCTTGACGAAGACAAGCTTAGCGGAAAAATTGTTCTCCGAAACCGCAGAGACGGGGACAAAATGGCTGTTTTTGCTGATGGGCGGGAAAAGAAACTTAAAAGCATATTTATAGATATGAAAATTCCCCGTGAAAAGCGGGATGATATACCTCTTATCTGTCAGGGCGACGAGGTTTTGGCAATCGTTGGAGGACGGGTAAGCGAAAAATACAAAACAGATAAAAATTCTAAAAGGGCATGGGTGATTTATTATGGTAACGATGGACAAAGTTAAGGTTCTTCTGTCTGAGGAAACCCTTTCTCAAAAGGTGGACGAACTTGCAGAGAAAATAAACAACGATTTTGCAGGAGAAAAAGTTATAGTAATCGGTGTTTTAAAAGGCTCTTTTATGTTTTTATCCGATTTGGTTAAGAAAATAACTCTCCCTGCGGAGGTTTATTTTATAGAGGCGTCAAGCTATGGCGCAGGAACCCAGACAACAGGTGTTGTTAAAATCTCAAAGGATGTTGAAAGAGATTTGACAGACCAGAATGTTATAGTTGTCGAGGATATTATTGACACGGGAATAACAATGGATA
>JAZSPE010000140.1:0-1800 GCA_045537265.1 Clostridia bacterium
GCACTGTCAAATGTAACCTTATCGTTTGTTTCATTTCTGTATTCAAGGCCTAAATCATAATACTCTGTTTTAAGGTCAATATATGGAGTTAAAAGGATGTCCTTTATCATTTTCCATATAATTCTTGTCATTTCATCCCCGTCCATCTCAACGAGAGGGGTGAGCATTTTAATCTTTTCCATTTTTCTCTCCTCCTTAGATGTTCTCTTTGGTGTAGCTTAAAAGTCCGCCGGATAAGATAATCGCCTTTGTTCTTCCGCTAAGATCACATTCGCAAGGAATTTCTTCCCCTGTTGTTATGTTTTTAATAACAATATCTTTGCCCTCTTTAACGGATGCAATAAGGTTTTCGATTTTTAAATCGTCCCCTTGGGAAATCTTTTCATAATCGGCCTCATTCTTGAAAGTCAAAGGAAGAATACCTGCGTTTATAAGGTTAGCGCGGTGGATTCTTGCAAAGGACTTAACTAAAACTGCCTTAACTCCAAGATGGAGAGGAGCAAGAGCCGCGTGCTCACGAGAAGAGCCTTGTCCATAGTTGGCGCCACCTACGATAATGCTCTTGCCTAAGGATTCTGCTCTTTCAGGGAAGCTTTCGTCGCAAACTGTAAAGCAATGCTTAGAAATCGCAGGAATGTTGGAGCGGAGAGGAAGAATTTTCGCTCCCGCCGGCATAATATGGTCGGTTGTTATGTTGTCTCCAACTTTAAGTGAACATTTGCACTCAATCTCGTCTTCAAGAGGAGATGTTTTCGGGAAGGGCTTAATGTTTGGCCCTCTTAAAATTTCAACGCTGTCTGCTTCTTCAGGGGTAGCAGGTGGAACAACCATATTGTCGTTTATAATAAACTCATCGGGAAGATTGAACTTTGGCATTTCTCCGAGAGTTCTTGGGTCAGTAAGAACGCCTGTTAGTGCACTTACTGCCGCAACCTCAGGAGAAACAAGATAAATCTGTCCGTCTTTTGTTCCGCTTCTGCCCTCAAAGTTACGGTTAAAGGTTCTAAGAGAAATTCCCTTTGAGTTAGGGGACTGCCCCATACCGATACAAGGTCCGCAAGCGCTTTCTAAAATTCTTGCCCCCGCATCGATTAAATCGGATAATGCTCCGCATTTTGCCAGCATATTAAGAACCTGCTTAGAGCCTGGCGCAATAGATAAAGATACATCAGGGTGAACAGTCTTGCCCTTTAAAATATGGGCAACCTTGAGCATATCAAGGAGAGAGCTGTTTGTGCAGGACCCAATACAAACCTGATCAATTTTCATCTCGCCGATTTCTGAAACAGATTTAATGTTATCAGGAGAGTGTGGGCAAGCCGCTGCAGGCTCAATTTCGGAAAGGTTGATTTCAACCACCTCGTCATAAACTGCGTCAGGGTCAGCACTAAGCGGAGTCCATACCTCTTCTCTTTTCTGTGCCTTTAAGAATTCCTTTGTAATTTCGTCAGAGGGGAAGATGGAGGTTGTTGCTCCAAGCTCAGCGCCCATATTTGTTATGGTTGCACGCTCAGGAACGGAAAGTGTTTTAACACCCTCTCCGCAGTATTCAATAACTTTTCCAACTCCGCCTTTAACGGTAAGTCTTTTTAAAACCTCTAAAATAACATCCTTGGCTGAACACCAGGAAGAAAGTTTTCCGCTAAGGTTAACTTTAACAATTTTCGGGTAGGTTATATAATAAGCGCCTCCACCCATAGCAACGGCAACATCAAGTCCGCCGGCGCCGATTGCAATCATACCTAAGCCGCCACCTGTTGGGGTGTGGCTGTCAGAGCCGATTAAAGTTTTGCCCGGAAT
>JAZSPE010000054.1:0-3543 GCA_045537265.1 Clostridia bacterium
CATGGCTACGATCCGACTTCGCTATGCCAAAAGTAATTCCACAAAGAAGTGCCCATCCGAAAAAGGATAAACCTAATATGAAAAGCTCAGCTTTATGACCTTCTGTCATCTTCTTGGATTCATTTATACATTCAAGGGCGCTCTTTCCTTTATTCTCAGCAAGAACATACATAGACATTGAATATGCGTAAGATTTTACAATGCCTGGAATAATAAAAAGGAGTGACCACAGGAATGTAAAGAAACTTGTCAGGAAAGTCACTTTAAAAGCTGACCAAAAATCGTCAAATCCACAGAAAGAATCTTCTGCGACAGGTTTTCCCCCTGCCACAACATTAAGATAAACTCTTACAAGGCTTAATCCAAATGCAGGTGTAATAATAAAAGTTGAAACAAATCCGCCAAAAGGAATAAATGATAAAATAAAGTTTGCCGCAAATGTAAGGACCCAAATTATCAAAGTGATAATAAAAAGAATTCCGATTTTCCCTTTGATTTGTTCTTTTGCCTGTGCCTTTAACTCTGCTCTGTTCATATAGAACCTCCTTAGTTAATATTGTATTGCAATTTCAATATACTATATTTGTAAAAAGATGTCAAGTTTTGTCTGTCTCTCTTGGAAGACTAATTTAATACAAAACACCGCATACGATATATGCGGTGTTTTTTATTAATTCTTGAAAAGTTTTTCCATTGGAACATCGAGAACTTTCGCAATTGCAAAAATTTCTTTGTCGGTAGCGCTTCTTATCTGACCCTCAAGCTTGGAATAGCTTGTGGGATTCATGTCGCATCCTTCAATTTGAATTTGCGCGATAAAATCTTTTTGCTTTATTCCTCTTTCTATCCTTAATTTTTCTATATTTCTGCCAACCAAATTCTTGTCTCCATAAATTTGTTTCCTTGTTTTCATAAACTCATAATTGCTTTTTAGAATATTTTCTTCATTATATTCTAAAAAATACTTGACATAATTCCACATCAGAATTATAATGTATTAAAACTCTATTTCAGAAATAAAAGGAGTGTAGCTAAAATGAAAAAACACAGTTTTATTGTTGCTTTTGTTCTAATTATCCTGTTGGCATGTTCTATGATTGTTTCAGCAGATAGTCCTTCTGATGTAGTTGTTAGCCTCCAACTTAACAATCCTATTATGGAAGTTAATGGAGTTTCAACCGAGATTGACGCAGGAAGAGGAACAACCCCCGTTGTAATAAACCAGCGCACCTTAGTCCCTATAAGAGCAATTATTGAATCCTTCGGAGGCAAAGTTGGTTGGGAAAATACAACACAATCTGTATTGTTGACTATGGAAGACGATGTTATTAAACTTGTTCTTGGCAGTCATACCGCATATTTTAACAACAAACCATACACGCTGGATGTGGCCCCCACCGCAATAAACGAAAGAACAATGCTTCCAATCCGTTTTGTCGCTGAAAGTTTCAACCTTGGCGTAGCTTGGAACGGAAAAACTCAAACGGTTTCTGTTATTCGGAACTCTTTTGATGATACCGAATATGCAACTTTAATGAGACAGGTGCCTGTCTATTCCGGCGTTCCTTATGTGCAAATCAATAATAATGTTCCATTCTTCAAAGAATATGAAATCATAGGCGGTTCGTTTGAATATTATAGCAAGCTTGACGAACTCGGCAGATGCGATGTTTGTATAGCATCAATATCTACTGATATCATGCCAACAGAAGAAAGAGAAAGCATTAGCTCCGTTTACCCGACAGGCTGGGTTAACGCTGAATACGACATAGTAGATGGGAAATATTTATATAATCGCTGTCATTTGATTGGTTATCAACTAACAGGGGAAAATGCAAACAAAAGAAATCTTATAACCGGGACAAGATATTTAAACATCAACGGAATGTTGCCTTACGAAAATATGATTGATGATTATATCGAAAAGACCGGAAATCATGTTATGTATCGCTCTACTCCCGTTTTCACTAAGGACAACCTTGTTGTTGACGGAGTCTTATTAGAAGCATATTCTGTTGAAGATAACGGAGCCGGAATATCTTTCTGTGTATATTGTTATAACGTTCAGCCAAATATAAAAATTGACTACGCAACCGGAGCAAGTAGCTTAATCGGAGAAAGTATTGTTGTCCCTCCCCAAACAACCGAAACAGAAAATACCTCAAAAAGTGTATACCGAACTCCGTCAGGAAAAAGATATCACTTTGACGCTGAATGTGGAGGAAAAAACAGCTATAAAACAACTCTTGAAGATGCTCAAAAGGCAAATCTCACTCCCTGTGCAAAGTGCGCTAGTTAAAAACCAACACCGCATACATTTCGTATGCGGTGTTTGTATGTTTAAAATTCCTCTGTTAAGTCAAAGATAAATAAGAGGAGTTGATATTTTGAAAAGGATTAAGCTTTCTCTTGCACAAATTCTTTGGCTCTCCGCCGGAATTATCCATTTTCTCGGTGGGTTTCTTACCCTTAATCACGGAGACAATCTTACGGATATTATCTTTTCCCTGGGGCTTATTATGCTCTTTGCAGGGCTTGTAAACATTCTTATATATTACCGTAAAGGAAAGGAAATGTTTAGCTCCCGCTGGCTCTTTGCCGACGGTCTCACAACCGCTCTCCTCTCCCTTTACCCCCTTTTCAGTCAGGGGATAAGCGACGAGACTCTTCCTCTTTTCTTTGGCTCATGGGAGCTGTTTTCGGGGGTTTTAAAGACTATTGATTCCCAAAAGCTCAAAAAGGAGAGCATTAAATTTTATAAAGGTTTTTCTCTGGTTGGTGGCATTGAACTTCTTTCCGGCGCCCTCTCTATGATAAGGCCCTTAGACGATTTTTTAGGGAGCAAAACAGTTGTTGCCATCGTCTTATTCGTTCAAGGCTTTGGCGTTATCTTAAAAACCCTTATGTATAAAGAACTGATAAATAAAAATTAAAGCCGTATCTTTCAGATACGGCTTTATAAGTTAATCTTTAAGCTTCTACTTTTTCTTCTACTACTGCTTCTTCTACTACTTTTTCTTCTTTCTTAGGAGCAGGAATCTTATTATTGATTTCCATTGCATTCTTAACGAGCAAGATGAACATCATAAGAGATTCATATGTAAGACGAAGAGCAATGGGGCCTAACACCATAACCAAGAGACCGATAAGAGCTGTGCTGGACTTTTCAGTTCCATAATATCCCCAGATTTCGGTGTATCCGAAAATCAGGAAGAAACCTGTGCAAACGCAGAAAATTGTTGCAAGAACATAGATAAACTTCAAGATTGATTCAAGATAGAGCTTCTTAAAGTGAAAAATGTCATGAAATTTCTGCAAAACAGGGTGTGAGAAATGACCGTCATTCTTCTTTGGCATAACAAAAACATAAGCTAAAATTGTTAAAATAATAGCTGCCATAATGCCGAGAATAAAAGATACTTCGTAATTATACATAAGGTTCTACCTCCCTTTCTTTTGTCTATTTTATTTTAACATACCAAAAATTAAAAGTAAAGAATTATTTGACATTTTTCAACTAAAAAAGCACCCAAAGGGTGCTTT
>JAZSPE010000203.1:0-2154 GCA_045537265.1 Clostridia bacterium
GATTATTATTTAGAGGGCAAAATTGAGGGGATTGACTTTGGGGATTAAAAGCCTTTTTAAAAACAGCTTTTTTGGAAGAACATATTATAAGGTAAAGGGCCTTTCCTTAATAAAACTGTTTTTTGACTTTGCCTATGCAAAGCATCTTTGGGAGAAAAGCCTTATAAAAGGATTTGCAAAAAAAGGGACAAAGAAAATCCCAACTCTGAAAGCAAAAGAGATAAACCAAAACATCTTTGCCCTTTTATTAAGCCTTAATCTTTATATGGGGGCATATCCCTCTATGCCTTTCATTCAAGGGGCGCTGACTTTATATTTTCTCTTTTCAACAAAGGAAGAAAATTTTAAGATTTTGATTTTCTTTTTGGGGCTTCTCACGGCTTGTTTTCTTCCATTTTTGCCTTTTTCCGAGAGCATATATATATTATATGTAGAAACAGGCATAATTTTATTTTTCATTGTTAAATACGCAGATGATTTTACCTATAAAAAAATCCTCTTATATATTTCGCTCATGTGGCTTTTCTTAAAGGGGAACATCTATCTGGCCCTGGCTTTTTTTCCATATGCTGTTTCGGTTCTGGGTAGAGGGAGAATAAAAAAATATATTTACGGGACATTTTTTCTCGCAATACTCTTTTATGCTTTGTCCCGTGGAGGATACCCTGCCTTAGTGGGCGGAGCGTTTTCTGTTCTTGCTATGATAGTTTTAGGGGAGCTTTGGCTTATAATTCCCTCCCTTTTGACAACTCCATGGGTTATTGGCCTTGGAGTAAGGCTTATAAGGGAGGGATTAATTCCGCAAAACATAGTAAAGACCGGATGGTTTTTCTGGAAATACGGTTTCCGCGGTCTGGGAGCGACTTACGGCATAGAAAGTCTTGGCGGAGGAGCGGGGGAAATTATTTCAGTCATATACGGCGCGGTTTTCTATCTCTTTTTGTGGTATGTTTTGAGAATTTCCCGTCGAGGAATAGTGAAAAGCTTTAAAGCGAAAGGGGAAAAAGCAGAAATTTTAAGGGCAGGAATTGGGGCAATCCTGGGCCTTTCGGTGTATAGCTTTTTAATAGGTGGGCATAATTTACCATATATTGTAATAGTATATTTAGTAAGTGGGGGGCTACTTAAAAGGGCCTGCCCATAAAAAGAAAACGGGAGAAAACGAGAGGAAAAACGAGAAATCGGGACTTTGACCAAAAACTACGCCCGAAAATGCCCTTTCAAATGGCCTCAAAGAGAATAATTGGGGTTAATCAGCTTTGACCAAAATGGGCTTTTCTGGTATAATGGGAGGGCAGTTTGAGTGGTAGGGCACCAATGTTTTTGGCTCTTTCTACCGATGCAGGCAGTATCTTCTGCCTTAAAAATCAAAGAGAGGTGATTGGATGATATTTAGCCGAAAGGATAGGAAGGTTAATTTATCCTTATCAGCAAAAATCGCTGTTTTTTGCAGTGCCTTTGTATTAATTATGGCGTCTGCGGGACTAATAACACTTGACGCACTCAGCGCAAATGTTACAGTTAAAAACGGCGGAAGCATGGAAACGAAAGTTTTTACATTTAAGAATACAGTTAAAGATGTTTTATCTGAGCAGGGAATTTCTCTTAATAAGGGAGACAAAGTAAATTTTGCTCTTGATGAAAATCTTTATGATGATATGACCATAGAAGTTTACCGCGCTATCGAGGTATATGTTACGGCAAACGGCGAAACCAATAAGATTTCAACAACAAAAAGAGTTGCCGAAGACATCCTTGTTGATGCTGGTTATGAATTAACAGATGAAGACGATGTTTTGCCAAGACGAGGAAGAATCGCAAAGGCAGATGACAATATCGTTCTCATAAAAAACACAAGCGAAACAGTAACTTTGACTGAGGCAACGCCTTATCCTAAAACTGAAAAGCCTAACGCATCTTTAAGCAGAGGCGTAAGAAAGACTATTCAGAAGGGTAAAAAGGGCGAAAGCGAAATAACCTATAAGATTTCATATGCCGACGGCGTTGAAACAGGAAGAGAAGTTCTTTCTGAAAAGGTTATAACTCCTGCAAAGGAAGAAATCGTTGAAGTGGGAACTAAAAAAGCTAACATTGACGATTATACAATCGCTTATAACGGAACGGTTACTACTGCCAGAAGCGGTGCCCTCTCAT
>JAZSPE010000147.1:0-7072 GCA_045537265.1 Clostridia bacterium
CTGAAACAGCAAGAATTGCTATTTTATCAGGTGCTAACTTCGTAGTAAGCCCTGGCTTCAATTTAGATGCTGCAAAGCTTTGTAACCGTTACAGAGTTCCTTATATGCCAGGCTGTATGACAATCAAGGAAGTTATTACTGCTATGGAAGCAGGCGCTGATATTATCAAAATCTTCCCTGGCGAAGTTTTTGGACCTAAGATTATAAAAGCTATCAACGGCCCAATCCCTCAGGCAAGAATGATGCCAACAGGTGGCGTTTCTGCCGACAATGTTGACGAATGGATTAAGGCTGGTGCTGTTGCAGTTGGCGCAGGTAGTTCTCTTACCGCAGGAGCTAAAAAAGGCGATTATGCCGCTATTGTAAGTGAAGGCAAGAAATTCGTTGAAAATATTAAAGCTGCAAGAGCTGCTCTTAAAAAATAACTTTAAAAAGTAAAAGACGATTGCAAAAGCAATCGTCTTTTTTTATTTTATAAAAGTCTTTTTCTTAAATCCTCAGGGGAATTAGGGCTAAGATATGCAGGTGCAACATCAAACACCGTTTTACAGCCCGACATTCCTTCTTTGTTCATTTTTACCGCAGCCCGCGCATAAGCTACCAAAACCGAAGATGTGAATTCAGGATTAGAGTCAAGGGTAAGTTTATACTCAATAATATGTGTATTCTCTCCGCTAAGTCCAGTCTTTCCGCTTCTTATAACAATTCCGCCGTGAGGAAGGCCCTTATGTTTCTCCTCCAACTCTTCTTTTGAGATAAAATGAACCGTTGTATCATAATCGGCAAAATAGTTAGGCATAGTTTTAATTTCTTCTTCTATTCTCGCCTTATCTGCCCCATCTTCAATAACAACAAAACATTCTCTCATATGTTTTTCTCTTGTTGAAAGCTCAGGATTTTCGCCATTTCTTACAGAATTTAAAGCTTTATCAATCGGAATCGTATATTGTCTTGCATCAACAACGCCCTCAATTCTTCTTATTGCATCCGAATGGCCCTGACTTACTCCTTTTCCCCAAAATGTATAGTCTTGTCCGTCTGGCAAAATTGCCTCGCCAAAAAGTCTGTTAAGAGAGAACATACCCGGGTCCCATCCGACGGAAATTATAGCAACCTTTCCCGCTTCTTTGGCTACTGAGTCAACATTTTCAAAATGGGTAGGAATTTTCGCATGTGTGTCAAAGCTATCAATTACATTAAAGTTTTTAGCAAGCCCCGGAGTTTGAACGGGCAAATCCGTTGCGCTTCCTCCACATAAAATAAGAACATCAATGCTATCTTTATGAGTTAAAATATCATCAATGGAATAAACCTCTGCACCCGTCAGCGTTTTAAGTTCAGAAGGATTTCTACGAGTGAAAACTCCATATAAAGACAAATCTTCATTTTGAGCTATGGCGCACTCAACGCCCCTTCCAAGATTTCCGTATCCAACTATTCCAATTCTAATATTCATACTTGCCCCTCTTTTCAAATGTAACTTACAATTATTATACCCAAATTAGATTATAAAGTCAATATTTTACTCTCTTAATATTAAATAAAATTAAAGAGCTGACATTTTTGTCAGCCCTTTAATTTTATCAAGCTAGCAGTCACTTAAACATCTTGCAAAACACAATGCGGAAAAGAGCGTAAATGTCGCAAAAAAGGTAGCAACTCCTACAATTATCGAAGTAACAACAATTGAAAAAGCAGGCACTATAAGACCTACTGCCGCAGCAATGATGGTACCTATTGATGCAACAGTCAATGTCCGTCTATAACTGCACACACATCTGTTTCCTTCAGCACAGTTTCCTCCAATGGTGTACAATGGCAAAAGCAGTGCTGCTCCTGCTCCTATTGCAAGGAATGCCCAGAAAATGATTCCAGTTGCAACGAAACCCAGAGAATATAAAACACCAAGAATGATTCCTGAAATAATCGCAGCTATTACCGATGCAAATATACAATTTGATTTACAACAATCCATACATTTCACCTCCTTAGTCTATAATATGAGGGGAAATATAGTTTTGTGTCCTATCCGCAATAAAGCAAAATAAAAAACGACATTTTCACATAGAGAAAATGTCGTTTTTGGAGCTACCTAACGGGATTGAACCGTCGACCTCTTCCTTACCAAGGAAGTGCTCTACCTACTGAGCTAAGGCAGCATCAACACGCTTTTCATTATATCAAACCGTTCTTCCTTTGTCAATAGGAAATTTAAAGCTACATCCCTACTCCTCTCATAGTAAAGCCAAGAATTAATATTGCAAGAAGGACGCTTAACGCATTGGCAATAAACAACCAACCGAAATTGCGCCTGAATCTTTTCTTAAATACGAGTTTTAAGGTAAGTCCCTCGATTAAAACATTACATAAAATGGTTACTATGTACGAAATCGCCCATAAGAATAGACCAAAGAAGTTATCAACGGGAATTGCATCAAGAAAAATTTCGCAAAAGCCAACCGCAATAGCAGTTATAAACCCACTTGCCGGAATCAAAATAAGTCCTATAATCGCTGACGCAAGATTCATTGCAATCGCCATAAGAGCAGACCTTAAAAATTTTGCCCTGAACTTATATTTTATGAACAAGAATTCAATAACAAGACCCGCTAAAATTATATACCAACTCATAATCCCCGTCACAATATAAAGGGTAGGCCATACTACATTTGCAAATGCAACAGTTGGAATTATTGTAAGAAGAAAGCTTATAAGAACAGCAACTCTTTTTCTCTCGTTATTCATAAAAGGCTCCTTTCTTTTCATAAAAGCCCCATAATATTATGGGGCTTCTTTTTATCCTTTTAACAAATTTTTTACTGCAAAAGCCGCGCCTACAATTCCCGCATCATTACGAAGTGTTGCGGCCTTAATCTTTGTCATGGGGAGATATGTTTTTGTATATCCCGACTCACAGACAATCTTCTTTATCGGTTCGATAAGATAGTCTCCCTCTTTGCTTATTCCGCCACCGATAACAACAATATCTGGTTGGAAAACATTTATAATATTGGTAATTCCGTCTGCAACATATTTCACATATCTGTCCACTACTTCCATTGCAGCCTTATCGCCTTTTTTAGCCGCATCAAAAGCTGTTCTTCCGTTTACTTTTCCTGTTTTCTTGGTTTCTTCTGCCATTAAGCTTTCAGGGTGATTTTCAATTGCCACCTTTGTCTGTCTTATAAGAGCTGTAACAGATGCGTAAGCTTCCCAACAACCTTTTCTTCCGCAGCCACAAGCCACACCATCAAAAACCATAGTTGTATGGCCTATTTCCCCTGCTGCGCCGTTAAAACCTCTGAAAATCTCTCCGTCTAAGATAATTCCTCCGCCGATGCCTGTTCCGAGAGTTACAGCAACAAAGCATTTGCTGTCCTCTCCTACTGCAACATATTCCCCAAGGGCTGCCGCATTAGCATCATTTTCAATGGCAAAAGGCAAATCAAAGTACTTCATAAGTTCTTCTTTTAAAGGAACATCTTTAAAGCCCAGATTTTCTGCACGGAGCACAATGCCTTTTTCTGCATCATTAGAGCCGGGAGTTCCGATTCCAAGACCTTTAATATCATCAACTGTCAGGTTTGCCTCTGCAAGAAGTTTATTTATAAGGTCCGCCATATCCTTAACCATTTCAGTATATAGTCTTGGAGCCAAAGTTGGAGTTGAATCCTTAACCAAAATTTTACCCTTATCATCAACTATTCCAATGGCAATATTTGTTCCGCCTAAATCAATGCCTATATACATATTTTCACAAGACTTTCTTCTAACTGTTTTATTACTTCAATTATAACTTATTAAAAATATTTTGTAAATATTTATTTTATTATTCAGATAAAATCGGACAAAATATTATTGCTGACATATAAAAACTCAGGCTTTATATATATTCTTCCGCTTTTCTTTTCCATAACTTCAAGATTGATATATTTTTCAATTTCTTTGCCGAAAACATCGAAAATATCTTTTCCAAATCTTTTTTTAAATTCCGTCTCAGAAACCCCGTTAGCCATACGGAGACCCAAAAACACAAATTCGCTCATTTTTTCAAAATCGGTTAGAGGCTCAATATTTTCCTCTGCACTTTCGCCACTTAATATCTTTTTAACATAAGCAGATACATCCCTCGTCATAGAAAATCTTTTATTTTTATAACAGGAATATGCGCCAGCGCCAATCCCAATATAATCCTTTGTCTGCCAATACTTAGTATTATGCCTGGAAATTTTATTATCACGACAAAAATTTGAAATTTCATAACGGTCATATCCGTTTTCCGCCAAAAAATTCACGCATAATTCATACATGTCCGCCGATTCATCATCGTCCGGCAAATTCAGTTGCATTTTCGAAAAAGGCGTACCATCCTCAATTTTAAGAGCGTAAACCGAAATGTGTTCACTGCCGTATGACACAGCTTTCTTTAAAGTTTTCAAAAAACCTTCTTTGGTTTGATCAGGGAGGCCAAACATTATATCAATAGAGATATTGTCAAAGCCAGCCTCTCTTGCACTCCTATAACAATCCTCAAAATCCTTTAAATTATGGATTCTGCCAAGGGTTTTAAGTTCGTCATCATCCGTGCTTTGCATTCCTATACTAAGCCTTGTTGCCCCTGATTTTTTCAAATTTTCAATATCCTCTTTTGAAACCGTTCCCGGATTACACTCAACTGTTATTTCAGCATCATTTGTTCTGTTGTCAATCGCTTTAATTAAATCGGTTAAATAATAATTCGGCACAGCCGTAGGTGTTCCTCCACCAATATAAACAGTATCAAAAACTACTCTCTCAGTCTTTATTCTTGCAATTTCCGATTTAAGACAAACAAAATAATCCTCGAACAAATCTTCCATATTACAGAAGGAGTTAAAGTCGCAATAGTTACATTTTTTCACGCAGAACGGGATATGGATATAAAGCCCACACATATTTTTAAATCCTTTTTCAAAAAATAATATAAAAGGAACAACAGTCGCAAGTCGGCTGTTGTTCCTTACCTTTAAATCAAATTAATGAACTACGATAACCGTTGCAATAAACATTCCTGTTGCATTGCTACCTGTTACTGTAACCTTTGAACCTGCTTTGAGTGCTGAAAGCTTAATTGATGAACCGTTGGAGCTCTTAACAATTGTTGTTGAAGAATTGATTCCAACTGTTACTTCTTCTCCATCAGCTTCTACAAAGAGAAGGTCGTGTGAAACCTGAGTTGACTTAACCACACCTTCAATACTGTTAGAAGATACACTCTTTGTGGTTTCAATTTTTGTAAGAAGAGTGCTTTCAGATCTGAAATTAATTGCGCTACCCGGTCTTAAATCAAATACAGTTGCATCTGAACCATCAACCTTGATTATAGCGTCAGAAGCGATTGAATACTTTGTTGTATCATTCTTTTCTTCAATTTCAAGATAGCTTCCGCTTTCTGTGTGAGTAATAGACTTGATTGTTCCGGAAGAAGACTGGGTCTTGCTTTCAGCTGAAATCTTAGTTACCTTATAGTATGTGAGCTTTAAGCTAACGCTATCCCCGGCAATTAAATCAGAAAGTTTAACTGTTTTGCCATTTCTTACAACATTAACATCATCCTCGCAAACATATACAGTTTCATTTCCCTTAACATCAGAAACTGTAACTGTCGCCTCTGCGGATGAAATATCCTTGCTTACCAAAGTTCCTGCAAGAGTCATATCCTTATCAAGAACTTCAATTCTTGTTACAACATCTTTTTCGAGCGTAAGTTCAACATACTGATTGCTCTTAAGCTTAGAGTAAAGATCTTCAGCTTTCTTAATTACAACTACAACATCCTCAGAAACATCATAAGTTGTTTTATTAGTTGTCTTTTCAGGGTCAGCAATAATGATTGTTCTGTCTGTTGAACCTGAAGATACGGAAGAAATAATTCCGCGGATTGGCTCATCCTTTGCTTCGCCCTTAGCAGCAGAAATCATAGACACTTTGTCTTTCACGATAATAATCTGAACTTCCATTCCTGCTTTGATGTCATCAAGGTCAGCATCTTCGCCGTCAAGCTTTATAATAGTTTCTTTTTCAACAGTATATTCCTTATTCGCTACTTTTACAGTTTCAGCAAAAGTATCAACTGCACTTACGCTACCGCTAACTAACTTTATATCAAGAACATCGATAAGACTTGAAAGCATTTTTGCCATCTGGCCTCTTGTTACGCTCTGGTTAGGTCCAAAGATTGGGTCGCCATAAGAATCTGTTCCCATACCTTCCATAATCTTAGCTTCTCTTACATATTCAACATAAGGTCTTGCATCAGATGGAATCTGAGCTGTGTCAGAATAAGAAGATGAAATAAAAACGCTGTTTTTAACTTCTTCTTCCGCGCCCAAAAGCTTTGTTAAAAGAATAGCACACTGATATCTTAAAAGTGTTTTATTCTTGTTAGCGCTTGAAATATATGTGTCAAGGTCATCTTTATCAATTACGCCTCTGTATAAAAGATATGCCATCTCTTCTTTATAGTCAGTTGAATATTTTGACAAAACAGAAGAATTAGCTTCTAATGCGGCATCAACAATAGCCTTATAATCTTCATCATCAACGCCGAGCATTCTTGAAAGAAGGATAAGAGCCTCTGTGTTTGTTATAGTCTTATCAGGTTTAAAAGTGCCATCAGTATAGCCCTTTATATAACCTTTATCAACCATTGCTTTAACATAGGTTTCAGACCAATGACCTTTAATGTCAGAAAAATCAGCAGCGCTGACCATTAAAGATGCTGTTAAAATAGCAATACAAATAACTCCGCAAAGTAATCTTTTAAATCCCATGGGAATCCCTCCTAAATATCTTTTTTCGACAAAATAAATTTCCCTTTTTCAAGAGATTTTCATCCCTTATATAAATAGTGTAACATAACGAAATTTAAATTTCAACTACTATTTTAAAAAATATTGTAAAATTTTTTCTATTTGTGGTAAAAACTTATAGTTTGAAAATTTTAAGCAGGAGCAAAATAGGTTTGTAAACCAAAAAATCTGATTTTAGGAGGAATAAATTATGTTAAAGAAAATCCTTTCTCTTGCAATTG
>JAZSPE010000157.1:0-2580 GCA_045537265.1 Clostridia bacterium
GTTATTGTTCGCAGAACAAAGTTTGACAAGGCAAAGGCTGAGGCAAGAGCTCATATCTTAGAGGGTCTTAGAATCGCTCTTGATAACATTGACGAGATTATCGCAATAATCAGAAGCAGTTATAACGACGCTCAGAAAAAACTTATGGATCGCTTTGATTTAAGCGAAATTCAGTCCCAGGCAATTCTCGATATGCGTCTTGCAAGATTACAGGGCTTGGAAAGAGAAAAGATTGACAACGAATATGCTGAGCTTATGGCACTTATAAAAGACCTTACAGATATTCTTGCCAATGAGCATAGAGTTTATGAAATTATCAAAATAGAAATTGCTGAAATCCGCGACAAGTTCGGGGATGAGAGAAAGACCTCTATTGAGCCTGCTCTTGACGATATTGACATTGAAGACCTTATTGAAGAAGAGGACAATGTTATAACAATGACCCACGAGGGGTATATCAAGCGTCTTGCGGCAGATACTTATAAGAGCCAGAGACGAGGCGGCCGAGGCATAATCGGTATGCAGACCAAAGAAGAAGACTTTGTTGAGAAGATGTTTGTATCCTCAACTCACGCCCACATTCTCTTCTTCACTAACACAGGCAGAATGTATAGAATCAAGGCATACGAAATTCCTGAATGCGGAAGAACTGCAAAGGGCACACCGATTGTTAACCTTATTCCTCTTGAGAGCGGGGAGAAAATCTCTGCAACAATCCCTGTTCGTGAATATGAAGAGGGTAAATATCTCATTATGGCAACCCGTCAGGGCGTTATCAAAAAGACCGATCTTATGGAATATGAAAATGCTCCAAAAGCAGGTAAGATTGCTATCCGTCTTGACGAGGGCGACCAGCTTATCAAGGTTGAAATGACCGACGGAAATGCCGACATCTTCCTTGGAACATATCTTGGTAAGATGATAAGATTTAACGAATCCGACGCAAGACCTATGGGCCGTGTTTCCCGTGGTGTTCGAGGCATTAATCTTGAAGAGGGCGACTATGTTGTTGGTATGAGTGTTAACCGTGAGGGCGGAAAAGTTCTTGTTATCTCCGAAAACGGTTTCGGAAAGAGAACTGAAATGGATGAATATAAGATTCAGACCCGTGGCGGTAAAGGAACAACAACATATAAGATTAGCGAGCAGACAGGTAATGTTTCAGGCTTCAGCGTTGTTACAGAAAATGACGATATTATTTTAATCACTTCCGAGGGTATTGTTATCCGTATGGGCAGTGAAGAAATAAGCACCTTCGGCAGAGTTACAAAGGGCGTAAGACTTATGCGCCTTGGAGAAGGGGTCAAGATTGTTTCCGGCTCCGAAATCGCAAAGGAACAGGACGCTGACGAGGAAGCTGAGGGCGAAACAACTGCACCTGAGGAAACCCAGGAATAAGGCGGTGGGAAAATGAGCAAAGCAGATGAAATTTTCAAGGCCATGTGCCGTGATATAATTGAAAACGGCTTTTCAGATGAAGGCCAATCTGTCCGTCCTCATTGGGAGGACGGCACCCCTGCCCACACTATTAAAAAGTTCGGCGTTGTTAACAGATATGATTTAAGCGAGGAGTTCCCGATTTTGACTCTCCGCCCAACCTATCTTAAAAGCGCCATTGATGAGCTTCTTTGGATTTGGCAGAAAAAATCCAACAATGTTAAGGATTTAAACAGTCATATCTGGGACAGCTGGGCAGACGAAAATGGCTCAATCGGTAAGGCTTACGGCTATCAGATGGGGGTTAAGCATAAGTATAAAGAGGGCGAGTTCGACCAGGTTGACAGAGTTTTATACGACTTAAAGCATAATCCATACAGCCGAAGAATTATGACAAATATTTATGTTCATTCCGATTTATCCGAAATGAATCTATACCCTTGTGCATACAGTATGACCTTTAATGTAACGGGGAATAAGCTTAACGGGATTTTAAACCAGAGGTCTCAGGATATTCTTGCGGCGAACAACTGGAATGTTTGCCAGTATGCAATTCTTCTCATTATGTTTGCCCAGGTAAGCGGATTTGAGGTTGGCGAGCTTGTCCATGTTATAGCGGACGCCCATATTTACGACAGGCATATTCCTGTTATAAAGGAAATGATAGAGCGCCCCACATTCCCTGCACCAAAGCTTATCTTAAACCCTGACATAAAGAATTTTTATGACTTTACTCCTGATGATTTTGTTTTAGAGAATTATCAAAAGAACGAACAAATCAAGAACATACCGGTTGCTATTTAAGGAGACTAAAACGATATGAATATGATAGTTGCTGCAGATTTGCAGTGGGGAATCGGGAAAAACGGGGACCTACTCGACAACATCCCTGAGGATATGAAGTTTTTCCGTGAAAAAACCATGGGGAAAGTGGTTATTATGGGAGGAGTAACATTCCTCTCCCTTCCAAACCAAAAACCCCTTAAAAACAGAACAAATATTATTCTCTCTGATGACGGGAGCGTAACTCATCCTGAGGCAATTTGCTTTAAGGATTTAGATGAGGCAGTTAATTTTGCCAAAGAGAATTATAAGGATGAGGACATTTTCTTTATCGGCGGAGCAAGTATTTATAATCAGTGT
>JAZSPE010000185.1:0-2649 GCA_045537265.1 Clostridia bacterium
TATCCAGTGTGTTTCTAACGATGGTCTCGAATGTTCTGATACCTCGTTCACAAAGAATTACGTTATTATTGCCGCTTGCCATAATGTACTCGGCACTCATAAGGAATTCTTCAATAGTATTTGCCAATCCGCGTTTCAAGAGAATAGGCTTATCGCATTTTCCAAGCTCTTTTAGAAGCTGGAAGTTCTGCATATTTCTTGCTCCAACCTGAATAACATCAACCTCATCGAATAAATCAATGTGTGAAATATCCATAATCTCGGTTACGATAGGAAGACCTGTTTCCTTTTTGGCTTTGAGTAAAAGGTTTATACCTTCTTTTCTAAGTCCCTGGAAAGCATAAGGGGAGGTTCTTGGCTTAAAAGCACCGCCACGGAGCATTGTTGCCCCTGATGCCTTAACAGACTTTGCAATCTCACAAATCTGATCTTCGGATTCAACAGAGCAAGGCCCTGCAATAAGAGCTAAGCTTCCGCCGCCAACTGTCGTGTTCCCTACATTTATAACAGAGTCCTCGGGATGGAACTTCCTGTTTGCATTTTTATAAGGTTCCTGAACTCGCATAACATCTTCAACGAATTCAAGGGCTTTAACCAGATCAATGTCAACCAAAGAGGTATCCCCCAAAAGACCCATAACTGTTCTGTGAGTTCCCTGAATGAAATGGATGTCAAGACCTAAGCTCTTTATCCAGTCCACCAGATTGTTTACTTGTTCGTCATTTCTGCTTTCTTTTAATACAACTATCATTTTAAAACATCTCCTTAAAAATGTATGGTTTATAAAAATAAAAAAATCTTGCAGAGCGTGCTGCAAGATTTAATACTTATCGTTTTATAAAAATAACGGTAATTAACTTGACTATGCACGCAAATAAGCCTTACGGTAATAAAAACCTGTAAAGCTAAAATAAAAATATGCATTTGTCATTGCAAGTAAGTTACGCATAATAATTACCTCAAAAACTCAATTTATTGAATTATAGCATAGTGAATTTTCATTGTCAAGAGAAAAAATAAAATTAATTTTGAGAATTTTCAATGATATCCTTTTCTTTTGGAAGGAACAAGAGCCAGTCGGAAAGGCTTCGTTTATCATAATCATTATTTCCGCAGGATAAAAGCTTTCCGTTTAAAGTAAGTCCCACGGAAAAGTCATCCCCTGCTGAAATTGCAACAACATCCGACCAGGAAGAAACATTGCATTGTTTAAAGGAATTAAGCCCCGCCGAGAGAACTTCTCCGTCTGCTTTAAGGGCGAGAGAGTGGTAGCTTCCTGCCGCAACGGTCAGGATATCTTCCCATTTTGAAACTTCTCCCTGCCCGAAATGGTTACTGCCTAATGAAGAAACAGTTCCGTCAGAGTGAAGAAGAACGGTGTGGGTGTCTCCAACAGCCGCCGCAGTAATGTTCTTAAACCCTGAAACATCGCATTGACCGTAGCTGTTATCTCCCACGGCTAAAACATTTCCCTTTGAGGTTATTCCTATTATGTGATTATTCCCTGTTGCCAGAGAAACAATATCTTTCCAAGTTGAAACCTCGGCAAGAGGGGAGTTTTTATCCCCTGCGAAAAGAACGGAGTTTTTATTGTTTATTGCAGCGGTATAGTCTTTCCCTGCGCCGATTGCAATAATGTTTTTCCATTTTCCGGTGTTGCATTGTCCGGTGGAATTATTCCCGATTGCCTTAACCTTTCCCGATGAGAGAAGAATAACGGAATGGTTTTCCCCTGCTGCAACGGCAATGGCATCTTTGAAGGAATAAACATCTGTCTGCCCAAAAAGATTGCTCCCTGTGGCAACAACCTCCCCCGAGGAAACAAGACCAATGGTGTGGTTTTTTCCTGTTGCGATGTAGTTTTGGAAATCGCTTTCGCTGTTTCGTGTACGGCCGTATAGAATCATACTGCGAAGAGAACTATCGCGGTAATCTCCAAGCTCCATAAAAATCGAAATAGCTTCGTCTCCTTTTCCGCTGTCCATAAGAGTAACCGCCGTGTTATAACGAATAGAAGGGACGATGACAAAATACAGAATGACTAAAATTGAGACAGCCCCTGCGAAAAGAGGAAAAAGGAAGGATGGCTTTTTAAGAAACTTAAACCGTGATTCTTTTTCTGCTCTTTTGGTAGTTACAGAAATATTTTTGGAGGTATAAACAGTTGCTCCACAGTACGGACAAGTGTTGTCAATTGCGTCAAGAGTGTCAAAATCAATAACCGCTCCGCAGGATGAGCATTTAATTTCTTCCACATGGCCACCTCCTAAACTGTAACCTTCCTCAAATTAATAGAAATAAAGTAAATACAAATATGAATAGATTATATCATATGGAGAAATATATTGCAACAGAAATGTTAATTAGCAACTTAAACAAAGAAAGGGAAGAAAAAGATAGAATAATGTATATGAAAGATGATTGACAAGGAAAGGATAAAATGATAAAATTTGTAAGGACCATCATTTTTGGGAGGATGTTTATGCAGTATATAGATGAATATAAAAAGTGGCTTTCAAGCGAAGTTGTTGATGCAGAAACCAAGGCGGAGCTTGAAGGAATTAAGGATAATGACAAAGAGATAAAAGAGCGTTTTTATAAGGACTTGGAGTTCGGAACCGCGGGTCTTCGTGGCGTTATGGGTGCAGG
>JAZSPE010000120.1:0-4518 GCA_045537265.1 Clostridia bacterium
GAAGAAATGACAAAAGAAGAAGTTTTTTCGGATTATGAAATTATGAACGAAAAATGTGAAGCTTTAAACCGTGAGAAAGAAAGTTTAGAAGGTTATTACGAGGAATGGACAATGCTTTCTGACGAGGCGGAAGGCTAGAAAGGAGATAAAAATGCTGCTTAAAAGTGTTGAAATGCAGGGGTTTAAATCGTTTGCAGATAAGATTTACCTTGACTTTAATCCCGGAATAACAGCAATTGTAGGACCAAACGGCTCCGGTAAGAGTAACATTTCCGATGCAATCCGCTGGGTTATGGGTGAGCAAAGCATTAAAACTCTCCGCGGAAGTAAAATGGAGGATGTTATCTTTTCGGGAACTCAAAATCGTAAGCCTATGGGATTTGCGGAAGTTTCCCTGACTCTTGATAACTCCAAGGGCTTTTTCCCTCTTGATTATGAGGAAATAACCGTAACAAGACGAGTTTACAGAAGTGGCGAGGGCGAATATTTTATCAACCGAGTGGGATGCAGACTTAAAGATATCCATGAACTTTTTATGGATACGGGTCTTGGCCGAGAAGGTTATTCCATCATCGGACAGGGTAAAATTGATGAGATACTCAGCAATAAATCCGAAGACCGCAGACAGATTTTTGAGGAAGCGGCCGGAATTACCAAATATAAATACAGAAAGAACGAAGCTGAAAGAAAGCTTAATCATACAACAGAAAACTTAACTCGTGTAAAGGACATTATGGCGGAACTTGAAAACCAGATTGGACCTTTATTTGAGCAGTCTGAAAAGGCTAAAAAATACCTTAAAATCCGTGACGAACTTAAAGGCATTGAGGTTAACTTATCTGTTGTTAAAATTGATAAGCTTAAAGCAGATATTGAGGAGCTTACTAAAAATCTTACGGAAACTGACGGGGAAATTGACAAAATCCGCAGTGAAGTTGAAAATAATGAAAGATTAGTTAATGAGATTTATGCCGATATTTCTTCCTGGGATGCTCAGATGGAGGAGCTCCGTGAAGAAGAGAAGCGAACTATTGAAAATATCGGCGATTCAAACAGCAAAATAAGCGTTTTACTTGCCGATATAAGCCACTATGAAGAGAATATAAAAAGACTTGAAGAAACAGTCAACGGCTATATTATCGAAGCAAAAGACGCGGAAAATCAGTTTGCTCTTTTAGAAGAAGAACTTGAAAAATTCCAGACAAAGTGCGAGGAAATCAAAATTTTAAAATCCAATCAGGAAAGTGTTATTTCTGAGATTGAAAAAGAAACTCAAAGTAAAAACTCTTTGGTTGAGGGAATTAAAACTGATATAATCGAAAAAAGCTCAGAAATCAACCGCATTAAGGAGCGTATCGCAAACTCTGAGATTTTTAAGCAGAATTTTGAGGAGAGAAAAATAACTCTTGCAAAGGAGCTCAGCGAAAAGGCCGAAGATTATAATAATCTTTTGAAAAATGTTAAGGAGATCGAAGAAAACCTTAATAAGAACAAGGAAAGACTTGCAAAGCTTGAAGCTGACCGTGATTTTATAGCAGAAGAAATTGATAAGAAACGCACAGAAAGAACAACCCTTTTGGAAAAATCTGAAAGCGTTAACACAGAGCTTAACAAAAAGATTTCAAAGAAGAATATCTTAGAGGATATGGAGAAATCTTTGGAAGGTTTCTCGGGAAGTGTTCGTGCTGTTTTAAGTGCAACACCTGCTGAAATTGGTAATGCCAAAATATACGGCCCCTTTGCACGCCTTGTTAAAGTGTCAAAGGAATACACCGTTGCCATTGATACGGCTCTTTCTAATGCAGGGCAAAACATCGTTGTTGAAAACGAGGAAGATGCAAAGCGAGCTATTGAATATCTTAAAAACAAGAAAAGTGGTAGGGCCACATTCCTTCCTGTTTCAACTGTTAAAGAAAGAACTCTTGATGTTTCAAAAATCAAAGATATGAAAGGCTATATTGATATAGCGTCAAATCTTGTGGAGACAGACAAGAAATACAGCGCAATTAAAAGCAGTCTCTTAGGGGCAATTGTTATTGCGGATAACATTGATAATGCGACTCTTATTGCAAAAGTGGCAGACTATAAAGTCAAGGTTGTTACTCTCTCCGGCGAAGTTATGCAGACCGGCGGAGCGATGACCGGCGGAAGCTTTAATAAAACTGCAGGATTCTTATCAAGAGATGCAGAAATTAAAGAGCTTGCAACACAGATTGAAGCTCTTAAAGAAAAGCTTTCTGCTTGTCGCGATGAGGCAAATAAGAGTGCAGAAGAAATTCAAAAGCTTTCTGAAACTCTTGATTTTGACAATAAAGAGATTGCTGAAACCAGTGATGATTTAATTAAGGCGCAGGCGGACTTTACTCATTATAACGCCTTTTTGGAAAATGTTACTGCGGCTAAGACTCATATTGAGAATGAAATTTCTTCTATTGATTTGAGTATAGAAAAACTTGATAATGAAAAAACACAGCTCCTTGAAAACATTGTAAAGACCGAGGAAGAAATTAAAACTCTTGAAGCAACTGTTGCAGGAGAGCAGGAAGGCTTTGAAAGCCTTATTAAAAAGACAAGAGAGGCAAACGACCGTCTTACTGAAATCATTATTGAAGAAAATTCCTGTGAAAAGGACATTATGTCTCAGCGGGAAAAGGTTTTAATTGCGTCAGAGCTTATTAAATCCATAGCAGAGAAGACCGAGCTTTCCGAAAAGGAAAAGCAGGAGCTTGTTGATAAAATTAATAAAGCCAAGGAAGAAATTGAAAGCGGAAAGGGCCAGATTGACTCCCTTAAAACTGCAACAAAGACGGCGGAAGAAACTCTTAAAGAACTTGCTGAGAAGAAAGCAAAAGCTGAGGAGAAGACCCGAATCTTGCAGAAAGAGATTACCGGAACAAACGATATTATGTTTGGTCTTAGCCGTCAGAAAGCTAAAATTGAGGGCAGAAAATCGGGAAGCGAAACTGAACTTGAAAACATTTTCACAAGACTTTGGGACGAATACGAACTTACATATTCTACTGCTTACGAGATTGCAGATAAGAATGCAGACCTTAGTAACGCGGAAAAGGATATTGCTTCCCTGAAAGCAAAAATCAAAAATTTGGGCAATATAAATATTGATGCAATTGAGAGTTACAGAGAAATCAAGGAGAGATATGATTTCCTTCTTGCCCAGACAAATGATTTGGAAAAGGCAAAGGCGGATCTCGAAAAAATTATTACAGAGATGCTTGCTGTTATGAAGAAACAGTTTGCACAGCAATTTGAAGTTATTAACCGTAGCTTTAATAAGGTGTTCGCTGAGCTTTTCGGCGGCGGTTTTGCAACATTAAGTCTTGCGGACCCCGAAGACTTACTTGAAAGCGGAATTGAAATTGAGGCTCAGCCTCCCGGAAAGAAACTTCAAAGACTTTCCCTTTTATCAGGTGGTGAAAGAGCATTAACTGCGATTGCTCTCCTTTTCGCAATCTTAAATGTACGCCCGACACCATTTTGTATTCTCGACGAAATTGAGGCGGCGCTTGATGATGTTAATGTTAACAGATATGCTGATTATCTCAAAAAATATTCAGAGAAATCTCAGTTTATCGTTGTTACTCACAGACGCGGAACAATGGAAGCTGCTAACATCTTATACGGCGTTACAATGCAGGAGCGCGGTGTTTCTAAACTTTTATCTTTAAACATTGACGAGGTGGCAAAATAATGGCTTTATTTGACAAGCTTAAAGCAAGTCTTGGCAAAACAAAAAACAGCATAAATGAAAAAATCGAATTTACTCTTAAATCTTTTAAAAAGATTGACGAGGAGCTTTTTGAAGAGCTTGAAGAGGTTTTGATAACTGCCGATATAGGTGTTAACACTTCTCTTGAAATCATTGAAAGATTAAGGGGCGTTGCCAAGGAGAAAAGGCTTACGGAAAGCCACGAATTAAAAGAGAAACTTGCAAATATCTTAATAGAAATTCTTGATGGAGCCGACGATAAAATAAACCTTAAAGGCACTCCTGCGGTTATTATGGTTATTGGCGTTAATGGGGTTGGAAAAACAACTTCTATCGGCAAAATTGCCAATATGTATATAAAGCAAGGTAAGAAGGTTATTATGGCCGCCGCCGATACATTCAGGGCAGGAGCCATAGAACAGCTTGATGTCTGGTCAGAGAGAGTAGGCGCCGAAATTGTTAAACAGCAGGAAGGCGCGGACCCGGCGGCTGTTATCTATGACGGAATAAATGCCGCAAGGAACCGTAAGGCGGATATTCTCCTTTGCGATACAGCAGGAAGACTTCATAACAAGAAAAATCTTATGGATGAGCTTAAAAAGATTTACAGGATTTTAGACAGAGAGCTCCCTGATTCCTCAAAGGAAGTCTTGCTTGTTTTAGATGCAACCACAGGGCAGAATGCGGTCCAGCAGGCGAAACTCTTTAAAGAGGTTGCCGATATTACAGGTATTATTTTAACCAAGCTTGACGGCACGGCAAAAGGGGGAATAGTTTTCCCGATTAAAAAC
>JAZSPE010000021.1:0-2197 GCA_045537265.1 Clostridia bacterium
ATTATGGCAGGAAGAGCACCCCTCCGAAAAGCAAGAACAAAAAGGGGAAGCATAGTAAGTGAAACTGTTCCGCCCTGAGGCATACTCCACACTTTAACAAAGCTTAAAACCACCGCCAAGGCAATCATAATTGCCGTTTCAAGCATAATAATTATTTTTTTTCTCATAAAAATTACCTTCTTTCTTCCCGAAAAGCGCAGGGAATTAAACCCCATAGCTTATGCGGAATATTTTTACCGCACAGGCACGCTTTCGCCCTTAGCGTCTTTGGGCCCAAAAAAATCGGTGCACCCAAAGGAACACCGACAAAATGACGCTATTAAACTCCCTCCGTTGGCATTATCCAAATCAGGTTAAGGGTCGAAACAAAAGTTTCCTCTCAGCAAAAAGCTCCCCTGTGCATTATTAAATTTTTTTCGACATTTCTGTCTACTTTGTTATTATACCAAAACCTTTATCTTTTGTCAAGATAAACCATTAAAACCGCAATATCGGCAGGAGAAACCCCCGAAATTCTTGAGGCTTGACCGATTGAAACAGGCTTAATTTTATCAAGCTTCTGCCTTGCCTCAAGGCGAAGTCCGTCAATACTGCTGTAATCAATATCTGTTGGCAGAGCTTTATTTTCAAGACGCTTAAACTGTCTTGCCTGGCTCATTTGACGGTTTATATACCCCTCATATTTAAGGCTTATTTCAACCTGTTCTGCCACCGCCCCGGAAATTCCGTCAGGACGGGTTTTGTCAATAACCCCCATGGATTCATAGTCAACCTCAGGGCGCTTTAATATATCCGAAGCTTTAACTCCCGTTGAAATAGGAGTGCTTCCTCTTGACACTAAATATTCATTAACCTCTTTTGAAGGCGGGAAGGTTATCCCTTCAAGTCTTTCTCTCTCTGTTTCAATCTGTGCCTTTTTATTTAAGAATTTTTCGTATCTTTCTTTGGAAATAAGGCCGATTTCATAGCCCTTTTCCAAAAGTCTTAAATCCGCATTATCCTGTCTTAAAAGGAGACGGTATTCCGAGCGAGAGGTCATCATTCGATAGGGCTCGTTTGTGCCTTTTGTAACCAAGTCGTCAATGAGCGTTCCTATGTATGCCTCACTTCTGTCAAGGATAAATGGCTCCTCTCCTCTTAAAGAGCGGACAGCGTTTACACCTGCAATAAGGCCTTGTGCCGCCGCCTCTTCATAACCTGATGTACCGTTAAACTGGCCTGCACCGAAAAGACCCTTTATCTCTTTAAACTCTAATGTTGGTTTAAGTTGGAGAGGGTTTGCACAGTCATATTCAATGGCATAGGCGTTTCGCATTACCTTTGCATTTTCAAAGCCGGGAAGAGTCCGAAGCATTTTAAGCTGAACATCCTCAGGGAGACTGCTTGAAAAGCCTTGGATATACATTTCGTCTGTATTAAGTCCCATTGGCTCAACAAAAAGCTGATGCCTTTCCTTATCCTTAAACCGAACAATTTTATCCTCAATGGAGGGGCAATATCTTGGGCCAACGCCCTTAATGTCTCCGCCGTAGAGAGGGGAACGGTGGATATTATCTAAAATAACCTTATGGGTTTCCTCGTTTGTATAAGTTATGTGGCAAACGGTCTGGTTTTCAAGCTCTTCCTCGGTTTCAAAAGAGAATGGCGTTATTTCCTCGTCCCCATACTGAACTTCAAGGACGGAAAAATCAATAGAGCTTTTTGCAACCCTTTGAGGAGTTCCCGTTTTAAAGCGGACAAGCTCAACCCCAATGTCCATAAGACTTTTTGAAAGCTCTGTTGCAGGGAAAACTCCATCAGGACCGCTTTCCTGAGAAAAGTCCCCGATTATAATTCTTGATTTTAAGTATGTCCCTGTGCAGACAATAACCGCTTTGCACAAAAAACAAGCTCCTGTGCGGGTATAAACCGCTTTGACGGCGCCGTTTTCATTAAGCTCAACCTTTACGATTTCGCCCTGTCTTAAATCAAGGTTTTCCTGCATCTCGATTGTATGCTTCATAACCTCTTTATATTTATTTCTGTCAATCTGGGCGCGGAGAGAATAAACCGCAGGGCCTTTTCCGCGATTTAAAATTCTTGACTGGATAAAGGTTTTGTCTGCCGCCTTACCCATTTCGCCGCCAAGGGCATCAATTTCTCTTACTAAGTGCCCCTTTGCTGTTCCGCCGATACACGGATTACAGGGGAGGTTTGC
>JAZSPE010000034.1:0-7003 GCA_045537265.1 Clostridia bacterium
TTTTTTAAGATTTCTTTTAAAGCTTCAATGCTTAGAGATTCAAGAGTTGTTACAATGGGAAGTCTTCCTACAAATTCAGGTATAAGGCCAAATTTAAGCAAATCTTCCGGCTCTACCTGTTTTAGAAGCTCTCCTGCGTTCCTTTCCGTCTTGCTTACCACTTTCGCTCCAAAGCCCAAAGTTTTTGAAGAAACTCGACTTTCTATAATCTTGTCAAGGCCTTCAAAAGCTCCGCCGCATATAAATAGGATGTTTGTGGTATCAATCTGAATAAAATCCTGATGCGGATGCTTTCTTCCACCGTTTGGCGGAACGGAAGCAACTGTGCCTTCCAAAATTTTAAGGAGTGTCTGCTGAACACCCTCGCCACTAACATCTCGGGTAATTGACGGGTTCTCGGATTTTCTTGTTATCTTATCTATCTCGTCAATATAAATGATACCCTTTTCGGCCCGTTCAATGTTATAATCCGCCGCCTGAATAAGCTTTAAAAGAATATTTTCAACATCTTCGCCAACATATCCTGCCTCTGTGAGTGCGGTTGCATCCGCAATTACAAATGGAACATTCATCATTTTAGCAAGAGTCTGAGCCATAAATGTTTTACCCACACCGGTTGGGCCAAGCATTAAGATATTGCTCTTTTGAAGTTCAACATCTTCCCCGGTTGCCTCTGTAAATTTAATTCTTTTATAGTGATTATAAATCGCAACAGAAAGAACTTTTTTCGCATCTTCCTGGCCTACTATATAATCATCTAAAAAGACTTTGATTCCTTTCGGTTTGGGAAGTTCTTTAAGCTCTTCATTATTCAATTCGTCAGACATTTCCATATCTTCTTCGAAAAGTTCAAGGCAAAGTTCAACGCATTCGTTACAGATATATACGCCGGGACCTTCAATAAGCTTTTTTACTTGTTCCTCGGCTTTTCCGCAAAACGAACACCGAAACTGTCGTCTTTCTTCATTGCTTGACATACAAAACTCCTTTTACTATCTTTTCTCAACTATTTTATCAATTAAGCCGTATTTTAATGCATCCTCAGCGGACATAAAGTTGTCGCGTTCTGTGTCCATCTTAATTTTATCAAGAGGCTGGCCTGTGTTTTCGCTAAGCATTTGATTGAGCTTATCTTTCATCTTGATAATTCTTTCAGCGTGAATCTGAATATCAGTTGCCTGACCTTTAGTTCCGCCAAGTGGCTGATGAATCATAATTTCGCTGTTTGGAAGAGCAAATCTTTTGCCCTTTGCCCCTGCAGAAAGCAAAAATGCCCCCATTGACGCAGCCATACCAACGCAGATTGTTGAAACATCCGCTTTTGTGTACTGCATAGTATCATAAATCGCCATTCCTGCAGTAATTGAGCCCCCAGGACTGTTAATATAAAGATTTATGTCTTTGTCAGGATCTTCACTATCTAAAAATAAGAGCTGGGCAACAACCAAACTTGCTGTTGCATCGTTTATTTCATCTGATAAAAATATAATTCTATCCTTTAAAAGCCTTGAAAAAATATCATAAGACCTTTCACCACGGCTTGTTTGTTCAATTACATAAGGTATCATACTATTGTTCATTTCCCATTCCTCCTATAATTTTGTGTTTTTTCGACATTTTGCCAATAGTTAAATCAAAGGTTAATCCCTATGGGACTAACCTTTAATATTTTCATTATTTGCTTGTATCTGCATTGTCAACAAGGAAGTTAACTGTTTTCTCAACGAGTTTGTTTTCCTTTAAGTCTTCCGCTTTGAGATATTTCTTAACATCTTCAAGCTTCATCTTGTTTGCATCTGCAATGTTTTTATATTCAGCTTCTACCTCGTCATCGCTAACTTCGATATTTTCAACCTTAGCAACTTTTTCAAGGATTAAAGACATCTTAACCTTCTTTTCAGCTTCAGGCAAGAACTGAGCTTTAAGAGCATCAACGGTCATTCCTGTCATCTGCATATACTGATTTAAATCAATTCCCTGATACTGCATCTGCATTGCAAAATCGCGAATGCTGTTTTCAACATTTGTATCAATCATAGCCTGAGGAATGTCAATTGTTGTAGCCTCAGCAACCGCTTCTAAAACATTGTTTTCAAATTCCTGCTTAGCACGGTTTTTGTTAGCTTCTTTAAGTTTCTTTGTTACATCCTCTTTGAGTTCTTCAAAGGTGTCAAATTCGCTTACATCCTTTGCAAATTCATCATCGAGTTCAGGAAGTTCCTGCATCTTGATTGCGTGAACCTTTACTTTAAATTCAGCATCCTTACCTGCAAGGTCCTTAGAATGATACTCTGTTGGGAATGTAACCTTAACAGTTACATCGTCGCCTGCATTTGCGCCAACCAACTGGTCTTCAAAACCAGGAATGAACTGGCCGGAACCGAGAGTAAGCTCATATCCTTCGCCTTTTCCGCCATCAAAAGCAACTCCGCCTGTAAAGCCTTCATAGTCGATAACAACTGTATCGTCCTTCTGAGCAGCTCTGTCTTCAACAGTTACCATACGAGCGTTTCTAGCTCTTAATCTATCGATTTCAGCATTGATTTCCTTTTCGGTTGTCTTGTGTGTAACCTTCTTAACCTTTACGCCTTTATACTGGCCAAGTTCAAATTCAGGCTTTACAGCAACTTTAGCAGTAAACACAACGCCTGTTTCAGCAGAGATATCCTTAACATCAATCTCAGGCTGAGCAACAGCTTCAATGTTTTGTTCTTCTATCGCTTTATCATATGCATCAGGAAGAACTATATTTACAGCATCTTCATAAAAAACTTCTTTGCCGTAATATCTTTCAATGATTGCTCTTGGAGCCTTACCTTTTCTAAAGCCCTGGATATTGATCTTTCCAACATTCTTTTTATAAGCTTTCTGAATCGCAGCCTCGAATTCCTCTGCGCTTACTTTAAATTCAAAAGAAACCATATTCTTTTCTGCTTTTTCTTTAGTAGCCATCTGTTAAAACCTCTCTATATATAATTTCCAATAGCATTATGCTACAAAATGCATTATAGCACATAATTTTAATATTTTCAATAGCCTATTTGAAAAAAGTGACTAAATTTCAAGTAAAATCGGATCAAAATTTATATAATCACAAGAAACAAGTCTTATATCTACTCCATCCCTTTCTCCCTCTATTGCGGTTTTGTGTGCCGCTGCATGTAAATGACCATAAATAAAGGCCTTTGCGCCATATTCTTTTGCAATATCAAAAAAGTCCTGATTTTCTTCTGAGATTGGCGGAAAATGCATAGCAACCAAAATTTTCTCACTCTTATAGACCTTTGCTTCCTCTAAGGACATAACCAGTCTTAGTTTTTCCCTCTCGAAAATCTTTCGATCCTCTCCGGTTGAGTTTTCAGGGGCAAAATTCCACCCTCTTGTACCGCAAATCGCAATATTTTCGTATAAATACGCCGTATTATTCAATATTTTAATTGTAGAAAAATCATTTTCATTAAGAAAAGCTTCCATTTTGCTCATGGTTGTCCACCAATAATCATGGTTACCTTTCAGAATAAGCTTAGTGCCGTTTAAAGAATTTAAAAATTTAAAATCTTCTACCGCTTCTTCCAAATACATTGCCCACGAAATATCTCCAGGAATGATTACAATGTCTTCGGGTTTAATCTTCTTCTGCCAGTTTTCTTTAAGCTTTTCTGTATAATTTTCCCATTTTGAGCCAAAGATATTCATTGGTTTATCTGTTCCAAAAGACAGATGTAAATCTGATATTGCATATAAAGCCAATAAAATCAACTCTTTTCTTCGAATAAATTTTCCCGTTTAGCAAATAATAATATTGACCAAAACAGAAAGGAGCTAAAATAATGTTTGAAAATAACTCAACACTTTCAGGAGTCAACTGCACAGTTTCTGAATGTCATTATCACACAAAGGATGATAGATGCAGTGCAAAAAGCATCATGGTAAACGGTAATTCTGCTACAACATCCCGCGAAACAGAATGCGAGACATTTAAACCTCATTGCTGCGATTAATTTAAAATCAGTATTGCAAGTCAATACATTCAAAAGGGCGGAAAACCGCCCTTTTGTTATGTCATTTTCTATTTAAGAAAATTTTCAACAGCCTTTAACATATCATTTTTGTCGCATACATTATTAAATCTGATTTTCTTGTTTTTAAGAGTTTTAAGACCCTTTGGAATGTCTGTTCCGGAAACCTTTGAGAGAAGCTCCAAAAGCTCAAAATCATCTTTATCTGCCATCTCAGTCTCCTTGCCGAGAGCCGACAATACGCTTTCATTGAACTTATAAGGGCTTGCAGTTGAAGCAATAACAGTTTTCGTGCTATCTCCTGTCTTCTCTTTATACTGTGCATAAACATCAAGAGCTACCGCCGTATGAGTATCAGCCGTATAGTCATGTCTTTCCTTAACAGTATAAATGCGCCCTTTTGTAAAGTAATCATCACAACATCCTGCCCAGAAAAGCTCGCTTATCTGTTCAAATATATTTCTAGGAACGGTATATCTGCCTGTTTCGCGAAGTTCATTCATAAGAGAGCTTACCACCTTATCGTCGCATCCGCTAAGGTCGTATAAAAGTCTTTCAAGGTTACTTGAAATGAGAATATCCATTGACGGAGAAATTGTTGTATGGAACTGACGGTTTCTGTCATAAGTTCCTGTCTGCATAAAATCCGTCAAAATATTATTGCAGTTTGACGCACAAATCAATTTGTTAACCGGAAGTCCCATTTTCATTGCGTAATATGCAGCAAGGATATTACCAAAGTTACCTGTTGGAACACAAACATTTATCTTGTCCCCTAATGTTATTTCCCCTGAAATGAGCATATCGCAATATGCGGAAATATAATAAACAATCTGAGGGGCAAGTCTTCCCCAGTTAATAGAGTTTGCAGAGGATAAAACATAGTTTTTATTAAGTAACTTTTCTTTAACTTCGTTATCCGTAAATATAGTTTTAACTCCGGTCTGTGCATCGTCAAAGTTTCCGTAAATTCCGGAAACGCAAACATTTTTGCCTTCCTGAGTTATCATCTGAAGCTTTTGAATATCGCTTACTCCGTCGCTTGGGTAGAATACGATAATCTTTGTTCCATCAACATCTTTAAAGCCTTCAAGTGCAGCTTTACCGGTATCGCCTGATGTGGCAACCAAAATAACAACAGTTTTGTCTTCTCCCGTCTTTGCCATAGCGGTTGTAAGCAAATGCGGAAGAATTTGAAGAGCCATATCTTTAAATGCGCAGGTCGGACCGTGCCAGAGTTCTAAAACAAACTCACTGTCAGACAATTTTACAAGTGGAGCAGGTTTTCTTTTATCGAATTTTGCCCCTGAATAAGCCTTTACAGCGCATTCTCTTACCTCTTTAACCTTGTAGTCGGTTAAAAACTTTTTAAGAATATAGGTTGCCTTTTCCACATATGAAAGCTTGGCAATTTTCGCAATTTCCTCCAAGGAAATCTGAGGAAATTCTTCGGGAACAAAAAGTCCGCCTTCGGTAGACAAACCTTGCTTAATTGCCAATGCTGAATCAATTTTTAAAGAATTATTTCTAGTGCTTGTATATTTCATTTGACTGATTCTCCTATATTAAAATTTTAAAGGGAGCCTGAGCTCCCTTTAAAGCAGTATTTAAACTTTATGCCATATATTTCTTAACAAGCTCTGTTGCAGAAGATTCTTCTGCGCTGATCATAAGAGTAAAGGAAACATTAAACTTTTCTTCAAGCTTTTCAATAGCTTTTACAAAACCATCTATATTCTCCATTGTTTCAGAAGGTACGCTCTTGAACACACTGTCAATGAAAATGTGTGTTACATCAAAATCCTGAGCAATAATACCGCTGAGTAAACCAACGAACATATCAAAATTGGCAATATCAAAGTTTTCGGTATCAACCAAACGAGCGCTTCTGTCTATGTCGTGCATAAGTCTCTGACCTTCAGTTATGCAAACAACATTCCCTTTTTCAACATTGATTGCGTCATTAACAGCATCAATCAATTTTTTGGTCTTACCGCAGCCTTTTAAGCCAATGTAAATTTTAATCATATCTAAAACCGCCTTTCAAAGAATGTTTTATTTCTTTTTTATATCATAACATAAATTTTCCAAGAACACAACACTTTTTTGAAATTTATTTTAATCTTTCTTCAAGGATAGCCTTTTCACTTTCATAGCCGGGTTTTCCAAGGAGAGCAAACATATTTTTCTTATAACTTTCAACCCCTGGCTGATTAAACGGATTTACCCCTAAAACATATCCGCTTATACCACACGCCTTCTCAAAGAAATATATAAGCTGGCCCAATGTATATTCATCAAGCGCTTTAAGCTTAATAATAAGGTTAGGCGCATTTCCGTCTGTATGAGCAAGAAGAGTTCCCTCAAATGCCTTTTTATTTACAAAATCAACAGTTTTTCCGCTGAGGAAGTTGAGGCCGTCAACATTGTCTTTATCTGCTTCAATTACGATATCCGTCTTTGAATTTTCAACATATAAAACAGTTTCAAAAAGGAGTCTTACGCCATCCTGAATGTACTGTCCCATGGAATGAAGGTCAGTTGAGAAACTTACCCCGGCAGGGAAAATACCCTTGCCGTCTTTGCCTTCGCTTTCGCCAAAGAGCTGTTTCCACCATTCAGTAAAATACTGAAGTTCAGGGTCATAGTTTACAAGCATTTCCACAGCTTTGCCTTTTCTGTGTAATATATTTCTTACAGCAGCATACTGATAACATTCGTTTGTTTTAAGGTCGTCTTCGCTGTATAAAACGCGGGCATCATTTGCGCCTTCCATAAGCTTATCAATATCAGCTCCGCTAACTGCTATTGGTAAAAGACCAACTGCTGTTAGAACAGAGAATCTTCCGCCAACATCATCCGGAACAACAAATGTCTCATAGCCTTCTGCATCTGCAAGCTTTTTAAGAGCGCCCTTTTCTTTATCTGTTGTTGCATAAATTCTGTTTTTAGCTTCTTCCTTGCCGTATTTGTTTTCAAGATAC
>JAZSPE010000181.1:0-4711 GCA_045537265.1 Clostridia bacterium
ACAGGAAGTGTTGGAAAGACCAGCACAAAGGATATGATTTACAGCGTTTTGAGCAATAAATTCAATGCTTTTAAGACTATGGGCAATTTCAATAACGAAATTGGTCTTCCTCTTACGGTTTTCAAAATGACCTCCGAAAACAAGGTTGGGGTTTTGGAAATGGGAATGAGCGGTTTCGGGGAAATATCAAGGCTTACGGATATTGTCCGTCCTGATATTGCAGTTATAACCAACATCGGAATTTCCCATATTGAACAGCTTAAAAGTCAGGAGAACATCTTAAAGGCAAAGCTTGAAATCTTAGAAGGAATGGACGAAGGAGAAACCGTTATCTTAAACGGCGACGACCCGCTTTTATGGGGCCTTCGCGGAACTCTTCCTTATGAGCTTTTATATTACGGAATAAAGAATGAGGAGTGCGACCTTGTTGCAAGAAACATAAAGGGCTTCTCCGATTCAACTGTTTTTGAGTTCTCTCTGGGGGGAGAAATTTATACGGCGGAAATCGAAGTTCCGGGTGTCCACCATGTATATAATGCCTTAGCCGCTATTTTGGTTGGGGTTGACTATGGAATGAGCGGGGAAGAGATAGTGGAAGGAATTTCCTCTTTTGTCCCCGGCGGAATGCGACAGAACATTATAAAAACAGATAAATATACCATAATCAAAGACTGCTATAACGCAAGTCCTGCGTCAATGAAATCAGGTCTTAATGTTCTTGGAGTTATTGAGCCAAACGGCGAGGGCGGACGAAAGATTGCGATTTTAGGGAATATGTTGGAACTTGGCGATTTTGCCGTAGAGTCCCATAAAAATGTAGGCAAATGGGTTAAGGAAGAGGACATTGACTGCCTTATAACCGTTGGAGATATGGCGAAAAATATTGCCGAGGGCGCAAAAGAGGCAGGCTTTGACAAAGAAATATACAGTTTCGAAAATAATGCTGAGGTAATTTCAGCGCTTACGACACTCCTTAAAGAAAATGATTGTATTTTAATTAAGGGTTCAAGAGGAATGCGCCTTGAAGAAATTGCGGATTCACTTTACGAAGGAAAAGGGACGGAGGAATAAATATGGCTGTATCAATGTGTTTGCTTGGAGTAAGCTTTATTTTAGCGTCGGTGGGCGGACTCTTCTTAATCCCCTTCTTACATAAAATTAAATTTGGTCAGGAAATAAGAGAAGACGGCCCTGCGTGGCATCAGAAGAAATCCGGAACCCCAACCATGGGCGGAATTATCTTTATTGGCGCAATGCTTGTAACTTTGATTTTAGGCTGGTGCGCTCTTAAAATTTTTGCTCCTGATATGAACTTAAAAGGCCTTTTCTTAATGCTTGGAATGTCCCTGTGTTTTGGGCTTATCGGCTTTTTGGACGATTATATCAAGGTAATCCTTAAAAGAAATTTAGGTCTTACCGCAAAGCAGAAATTTGCTTTGCAGGTTATAGTTTCCGTTGTTTTTGCCGTATGGTTTGTGGCATCGGAAACAGTTTCAATGAAGATATTCATTCCTTTTACGGATTTTGAGCTTAATTTATGGTATTTTTATATTCCATTTATTGTTTTTGTTATTTTAGGGACTGTTAACAGCGTGAATTTAACCGACGGCCTTGATGGCCTTGCAACAAGCGTAACAATAGTTGTTGCTCTTTTCTATATGCTTATTTCAAACAGCCGTGGGGCGGATGCTGTTTCAGTATTTTCCGCAGCCTTAGTGGGCGGACTTTTCGGATTTTTAATTTTCAACCGCTACCCTGCAAAAGTTTTTATGGGCGACACAGGCTCCCTCTTTTTAGGTGGTGCGGTTTGCGCAATGGCAATGTATTTAAGACAGCCTTTAACTCTTGTTATAGTTGGGTTTGTATATGTTATGGAATCTCTTTCTGTTATAATTCAGGTAAGCTATTTTAAAAAGACAGGTAAGAGAATGTTTAAAATGAGCCCCATCCACCATCATTTTGAAATGTGCGGATGGAGCGAGAAGAAAGTTGTTTCCGCATTTGTGGTTGCAACAATGATTTTGTGTTATATAGGATATTTTGCATAAATTTTTATTGGAGGAAGAAAGATGGCAAAAAGCAGTGCACAGGGCAAAAGAATAAAACTGCCAAAGCTTAAAAAATCTGCTATGGACTATCAGTTTTTGGGAACTGTTATAGTCCTTCTTGCCTTTGGCCTTATTATGATATTAAGCGCAAGCAGTCCCGTTGCCTATGCAAGCTATAACGACAGTTTCTATTATTTCAAGAAACAGCTTATATGGGCAATTATAGGCTCAGTCGCTATGCTTGTTGCCTCGAACTTTGAATATACAAAGCTTAAAAAATACGGCAAGCTTGCCCTTGTTGTAAGCGTCATTCTTCTTATCGTCGTTTTAATTCCGGGGATAGGAGTTGTTGTTAACGAGGCAAGACGCTGGATTCAACTCGGCCCAATTAACTTTCAGCCTTCCGAGGTTGTTAAGTTTGGCGTTGTTTTGTTTATGGTGGTAAGCCTCGCAGATAATTATAAGGCCCTTAAAGATTTCAGCGGACTTTTGGTTTATCTCGTTATTTTAGGCTTCATCGCAGGCCTTATTATGCTTGAACCTCATTTCAGCTGCACAATGCTTATCTTAGCATCTGCGGCAGTTATGCTTTTTGTTGCAGGGGCAAGATGGAAACATATCGGTCTTCTTGCAGCCCCGGCGGCTGTGGGCGTTATTGCTTTGGTTGTGTCCGCGCCATACAGACTTCAAAGAGTAACCACTTTCTTAGACCCATTTAAGGATATAAGAGGAGAAGGCTGGCAGATTGTTCAGTCCCTTTATGCCATCGGCTCAGGTGGAATTTTTGGCTCAGGAATAGGCCAGAGCAGACAAAAATATTTAAACATCCCAGAGCCTCAGAATGATTTCATTTTCTCAATCATCTGTGAAGAGCTTGGACTTTTGGGCGCAATTTTGGTTATTGCCCTTTTTGCATTCTTGATTTACAGAGGGATAAAAATTGCAATGGAAGCTCCTGATTTATTCGGAACACTTCTTACCTTAGGTATCATAAGCCTTATTGCAATTCAGGCCCTTGTTAATATTGCAGTTGTAACCTCATCAATGCCTGTTACGGGAATGCCACTTCCGTTTTTCAGTTACGGTGGAACGGCTCTTGCTATAACAATGGCTGAAATGGGTGTTGTGCTTAATGTTTCAAAACACAAAAAGAAGGCATTGGAGGGGAAATAATGCGAATTCTTTTAACAGGTGGCGGAACGGCAGGGCATATTAACCCTGCAATAGCTATTGCGAATTACATAAAGGAAAAAGAGCCAGGGAGCGAAATTCTATTTATCGGGACAGAGCAGGGAATGGAGAAAACTCTTGTGCCTAAAAGCGGATACAGCATTGAATATATTAAAGTTCACGGCTTTGAAAGAAGCCTGAGCCTTGCCAATATAAAAAATGTTTGTGAGGCTTTTTTTGGTATTATTAAGGCGAAAAAGATTATTAAGAAATTTAGTCCTGATATTGCAATCGGCACAGGAGGGTATGTAACAGGCCCTGTTTTAATGGCTGCATCGCAACTTAAAATCCCGACAATAGTTCACGAGTCAAACGCATATCCGGGAGTGGCAGTTAGGCTTCTTGCAAATAAAGTAGATGTTGTTGCTCTTGCTATGGAAGATGCGAAAAATTATATAAAGGGTGCAAAAAGAGTTGAGATTACGGGAAACCCTCTCCGCCCTGAGCTTTTTAAAACCAATAAAAAAGAGGCAAGAGAAAAGCTCGGCTTAGACGACAGACAAGTTATCTTAGTATTCGGGGGAAGCCTTGGAGCAACTTATTTTAACGAAAAGGTTATCTCTTGGATTGCATCTTTAAAAGATAAGAATAAATATCAGATTATACTTTCCGCAGGAAAGAACAATCAGTATGAAAATGCCATAAAACTCTTTGAAGAAAAGGGAGTTAATCTTGGAGAATTTAAGAATATAAAAGTCAGCGAATATATCTATGATATGGCGTCGGCACTTAATGCTTGCGACCTTATTATAGGCAGGTCGGGAAGTTCAATAAGTGAAATGAACGCCCTTTTAAAACCTGCGATTTTGATTCCCTCACCCAATGTTGCGGGAAATCATCAGGAGTTTAATGCCCGTTTCGTTGAAAAATGTGGCGGAGCTAAGGTTATTCTTGAAAAGGATTTGACGGAAGAAATATTAGGGGAAACCGTTGAAGAAATTTTAGGAAGCAAAACGGTTTATCAGAGAATGGTTAAAGGGGCAGAAAAAGCAGGACGAAAAGATGCCACCGAAACCATATATAAAATCGCCAAGGAGCTTACTCGCGGTTAAAAGTAACGCCCTGCCCGAAAACGCATAAGATGTAATGCGATAATTTTTCGGGGGTGCGAGCTATGGCTGTTCTTAGAATAAATGGCGGAAAAAGACTTTATGGAGAAACTGTGATTCAGGGGGCAAAAAATTCCGCTCTGCCCTGCCTTGCGGCGGCGGCCTTAGGAAGAGAGTGCATAGTTCATAATTGTCCTGATTTAACCGATACAAAAGCGGGACTTAAAATACTAAATGCCTTAGGGGTTGAAACCGAGTTTAAAAATAACACGGTTATAACAAAGGCTCCCAAAAGCCTGTCCTGCTCTAAGATAAACGATGATTTAATGAAAGAAATGCGCTCCTCAGTTATGTTCTTGGGGGCGATTTTGTCAAAGTGCGGTG
>JAZSPE010000007.1:0-2750 GCA_045537265.1 Clostridia bacterium
GATTATCTTTACTCATAACCCATTCTCAATGCCACAGGGCGGTCTTGAAGCATTAAACACAATGAACCCTCTTGACATATTGGCATATCAGTATGACATCGTTTGCGATGGTGTTGAGCTTTCTTCAGGTGCAGTTCGTAACCACCACTTAGACACTATGATTCGTGCCTTTGAGATTGCAGGTTATGATGAAGAAACAATTAAGGATAAATTCACATCTCTCTACACCGCATTTAAGTTCGGCGCTCCGCCACACGCAGGTATGGCACCGGGTGTTGACAGAATGATTATGCTCTTAACAGGCGAAGAAAATATCCGCGAGGTTATTGCTTTCCCAATGAACAGCAACGCTCAGGATGTTATGCTTGGCGCACCAAACGAAGTTACAGAGCTTCAGCTTAGAGAAGTTCATATTAAGCTTCGCAAAAAAGTGAACGAGGAATAAAAATTAAAATGAGGCACGGTTTTCCGTGCCTTTTTGATAAGGAGAAAATTATGAAATTAGTTTCTTGGAATGTTAACGGTCTCAGGGCGTGTTTGGGAAAAGGCTTTGAGGAAATTTTAAACAGTAGCGAAGCCGACATTTTCGCTTTGCAGGAAACAAAAATGCAAGAGGGTCAGGCGGAGGTTAACGCTCCTGCTTACTCTTCTTTCTGGAATTATGCGGAGAAAAAAGGCTATTCGGGAACTGCTGTTTTCACGAAAAATAAACCCCTTTCCGCCTCTTTGGGCATCGGCATTGATGCTCACGATCACGAGGGCAGAGTTATAACCTTAGAATATGAAAATTTTTATTTTGTAACCTGCTATACCCCCAATTCTCAGGATGGGCTTAAACGCCTTGACTATCGTATGGAATGGGAAAAAGATTTTCAGGACTATATTATAAATCTTGACAAGAAAAAGCCCGTCATCCTTTGCGGAGACCTTAATGTTGCCCATAAAGAAATCGACCTTAAAAACCCGAAAACTAACCGAAAAAATGCAGGATTTACAGACGAAGAGCGAGAGAAAATGACCGAGCTTTTGGAGAAAGGGTTTACGGACTCCTTCCGCTATCTCTATCCCGAAAGAGAGGGAGCTTATTCCTGGTGGAGCTACCGTTTCAGCGCAAGAGAAAAGAACGCAGGGTGGCGCATTGACTATTTTATAGTTTCAAACCGCATAGCAGACAAAATCAAAGAGGCAACAATCCGCTCCGACATTTTCGGCTCAGACCATTGCCCCGTTGAACTTATAATCGAAATATAAAAATTAACCCCCGAGTTGCTCGGGGGTTTTCTTTATTTAGATAAAACTTTTTTGATATACTCTCCCGTATATGATTTTTTGTTTTTCGCAACCTGTTCAGGCGTTCCCGTTGCAATAACTTCTCCGCCGTTATCTCCTCCCTCAGGTCCCATATCAATAATATAGTCCGCAGTTTTGATAACATCTAAGTTATGCTCGATAACAACAACCGTATTCCCTGCATCAACAAGCTTTGTAAGGACCTCAATAAGCTTTTCAACATCCGCCATATGAAGACCCGTTGTTGGCTCGTCTAAGATATATATGGTCTTGCCCGTGCTTCTCTTACTAAGCTCGGTTGCAAGTTTAACTCTCTGGGCTTCGCCACCTGAAATTGTTGTTGACGGCTGACCTATTTTGATATAGCCAAGACCAACATCATAAAGGGTCTGGAGCTTTCTTGCAATTTTCGGGATGTTCTCAAAGAATTTAAGTCCTTCTTCAACTGTCATCTCCAAAACTTCGTATATATTCTTTCCCTTATACCGAACCTCTAAGGTTTCACGGTTATATCTCTTTCCGCCGCAGACCTCACAAGGCACATAAACATCAGGGAGAAAATGCATTTCAATTTTGATTATGCCGTCTCCCGTGCAGGCCTCGCATCGTCCGCCCTTAACATTAAAGCTGAAACGCCCAGGGCCATAGCCTCGACTTTTAGCATCCGCCGTTGAGGCAAAAAGCTCTCTTATATCCATAAAGAGTCCCGTATAGGTGGCAGGATTAGACCTTGGCGTTCTTCCGATTGGGGACTGGTCAATATCAATAACCTTATCAAGAGCCTCATACCCTTTGATTTCCTTGAATTTACCGGGGTGCTGTTTGGCGTGGTTAAGCTCATTGGCAAGGGTTTTATAAAGAATTTCATTAACAAAGGAGCTTTTTCCGCTGCCTGAAACACCTGTTACGCAGGTGAAAGTTCCAAGAGGGATTTTAACATTGACATTTTTAAGGTTATTCTCCCTCATTCCCTTAATTTCAAGGAAGTTGCCGTTGCCCTCTCGTCTTTCCTTAGGAACTTTAATGCTTCGTTTTCCGCTTAAATACTGACCTGTAACGGATTCCTCGCACTTCATAATTTCCTCTGCTGTTCCCTCTGCCACAACCTCGCCACCGTGGACGCCTGCTCCCGGGCCGATGTCAATTATGTGGTCAGCGGCAAGCATTGTATCCTCATCGTGTTCAACAACGATTAAGGTGTTTCCTAAATCACGAAGTCTTTTAAGCATATCAATAAGCTTTTGATTATCCCTTTGGTGGAGGCCTATGCTTGGCTCGTCCAAAATATATAAAACTCCCATAAGGCTTGAACCAATCTGGGTTGCAAGCCTTATTCTCTGTGCCTCTCCGCCTGAAAGAGTTCCTGCTGAACGAGAGAGAGTAAGATACTCAAGTAAGTCGGAGGGCCAAGCGGTCTTAGGAAGACAACAATGGGCACCAACTCCTTGGCTCACAGGAAG
>JAZSPE010000008.1:0-12822 GCA_045537265.1 Clostridia bacterium
TATTGTTGTTTTTAAGAATGCTAAGGTCAACCTCTGCGATAAGGTCCCCTGCCTTAACCTTGTCCCCCTCTTTTTTAAAGACCGTAAAGCCTTTCCCTTCAAGAGAAACGGTTTCAAGGCCAACATGAATTAAAATTTCAAGGCCATTATCCCCCGTAAAGCTGAATGCGTGCTTTGTGCTTGCAATATTGGTAAGCTCCCCGTCAACAGGGCTTAAAATCTTTCCGTCCTTAGGGATAATCGCAACCCCGTCTCCCAAAATCTTTTCCGAAAAGGTGGAGTCAGGGACCTTTTCAAGAGGAACAACCTCTCCGAAAAGGGGTGCCAAAACTTTTGGTATTTTTTTATCTTTCATTCTTTTCGTTCCTTTCTTTTAGGTGCCATATATCTTCGTTATATTCTTTTATTGTTCTGTCTGAGGAGAAATATGAGGCACCGCTGATATTATAAAGCATTTTCTCCGCCCAAGCGAGGCGGTCTTCGTAGTCTGAAAGCGCCCTATCCTTGGTTTCTTTATAGCTTTCAAAATCGGGGAAGGTCATAAAATAATCTTTCTTCAAAAGCTCAGTTTTAAGACGGGTAAGAGATTTTTCGTCCCCGATTTTCTTCATTTTTTCGTCGGTAATAAAGTCAATGCACCGTTTAAGGTCGGGATTTTTAAGGTAATAGCTTTCGGGATTATAGTTTTTCTGCTTATATCGGAGAAGAACGGTTTCGCTATCCTCGCCAAAAATATAAATGTTGTCCTCCCCGACAATTTTATGGATTTCAACATTGGCTCCGTCCATTGTTCCAAGGGTTATAGCGCCGTTTAGCATAAGCTTCATATTCCCCGTTCCGCTGGCCTCTTTTGACGCAAGGGAAATCTGTTCAGAAATGTCGCAGGCAGGGATAAGCTTTTCTGCCAGAGTTACATTATAGTTTTCCACCATAACAATTTTAAGATGCGGAGAAACTGCTTTGTCGCTATCTATAAGCTTGCCCAGGCAGAGGATAAGATGAATAATATCCTTTGCAATGGTGTAAGCAGGCGCCGCCTTTGCCCCGAAGATTGCGGTTATGGGGCGGAGCGGGAGCTTTCCCTCTTTGATTTCAAAATATTTATCTATAAGATAAAGAGCGTTAAGCTGTTGCCTCTTATATTCGTGAAGTCTTTTGATTTGCATATCAAAAACGGAATTCTCGTTAAGCTCTATGCCTTGCGTTTTGTAAAGATAGGAGCAAAGGCGTTTTTTGTTTTCCCGTTTTATCTCTAAAAGTCGGTTTAAGAACTTTTCGTCCTTTGCATAATCTTTAAGCTTTTTAAGCTCGGTCGGGTCTTTTTTAAAGCCGTTTCCGATTTTGTCTTCGACTAGGTCGCAAAGAGGCTTGTTTGATTGAAGCAGCCAACGGCGAAAGGTTATGCCGTTAGTCTTGTTATTGAATTTTTCAGGATAGATTTTATAGAAAGAGGAAAGCTCGTTCTCTTTTAGGATAGAGGTGTGAAGAGCCGCCACTCCGTTTACGCTGAAACAGTAGTGGATGTCCATATTCGCCATATGAACTCTGTCGTCCTTGTCAATTATATAAACCGTTTCATCGGAAAATTTCCTTCTTACTCTGCCGTCAAGGATTTCTATAATTGGAACAATCTGCGGAGCGACCTCTTTTAAGAATGAGATGTCCCACTTTTCAAGAGCCTCCGCTAAAATGGTGTGGTTTGTGTAGGCAACGGTTTTTGAAACGGCGGAAATTGCATCGTCTATTGTAAGCCCTTTTTCCATTAAAAGACGGATAAGCTCGGGGATAATCATTGATGGGTGGGTGTCGTTAATCTGGATTACGGCATAGTCAGAAAGGTCATAAAGCTTGCACCCTTTTTCTATGCACTCATCTAAAATAAGCTGGGCTGCACAGCTTACCATAAAATATTGCTGATAAACCCTTAAAAGCCGACCTTTATCATCGCTGTCATCGGGATAAAGAAAAAGAGTAAGATTTCTCTTGATGTCCTCTTTATCAAAGTCAATTCCTTTTTTGACAAGGCCCTCGTCAATGGTTTCTATATCAAAAAGACGAAGAGAATTAACCCCTCCCATATAACCGATAATGTCAAGATTTAAAAGACGGGCAGAAACAGAAAAATCTTTAAAAGAGACCGTATAGGATTTGTTTTCCCCCTCTAAAAAGCCTGAGGCACTGAGCCAGGGGTTTATCTCTTCTGTCTGCTTGCTGTCTTTAAAGACCTGCTTGAAAAGTCCAAAGTGATAGCAAAGACCAATTCCGTCTCCGCATAGGTTTAGCGTTGCAATGGAGTCTAAAAAGCAGGCAGCAAGGCGGCCAAGACCGCCGTTTCCTAGTGATGGCTCAGCCTCCATTTCTTCAAATTTTTCTATGTCTAACCCGTTTTGAGCGAGAAAGTCGCGGATTTCTTCATAGATACCAAGAGTTAAAAGATTATTGGTTAAAAGCCTGCCCAAAAGAAATTCCGCCGAAATATAATAAAGCTTTTTCTTGGTTTCCTTTGTCCGCTTTTCTTTTGCAAGATGCTTGATAGTCTTAACCAAGGCAAAATAAATTTCGCTGTCCGTGCAGGAGGAGATGTCTTTTTCTAAGAAATTTTTAAGCAAGTCTGTCGCCCTCATAAAAATCGTTCCTTTCGTTTTATTAAGGTTATTATTGACAAATATGAGAAAATTCATTCTTTTCGAGAAATAAAAAAAGCCACTCCAATTTGGAGTGGCTTTATATTTTAAATATTAGCCGAGTTCAGCAAAGTATTTGATTGTTCTAACCATCTGGCTTGTGTATGAATTTTCGTTGTCATACCAGGAAACAACCTGAACTTCGTAAAGGTCATCAGCGATAGGAGCAACCATTGTCTGAGTTGCATCAAAGAGTGAACCGTATGTGATACCAACGATATCAGAAGATACGATTTCGTCTTCGTTGTAACCAAAGGATGCAGAAGAAGCAGCCTTCATAGCAGCGTTGATGCCTTCCTTTGTAACGTCCTTACCCTTAACAACAGCTGTAAGGATTGTTGTAGAACCTGTTGGAACCGGAACTCGCTGTGCAGCACCGATGAGCTTGCCGTTAAGTTCAGGGATAACAAGGCCGATAGCCTTAGCAGCACCTGTTGAGTTAGGAACGATGTTAACCGCACCAGCTCTTGCTCTTCTTAAATCGCCCTTTCTGTGAGGACCGTCTAAGATCATCTGGTCGCCTGTGTATGCATGGATTGTAGCCATAATACCGGACTGGATTGGAGCGTAGTCGTTAAGAGCCTTAGCCATAGGAGCGAGGCAGTTTGTTGTACAAGAAGCAGCGGAAATGATTGTATCTTCTTTTGTAAGAGTTCCTTCGTTTACGCTGAAAACAACTGTTTTAAGGTCGTTACCTGCTGGAGCAGAAATAACAACTTTCTTAGCACCTGCATCAATATGAGCCTGAGACTTTTCTTTGGAGCAGTAGAAACCTGTACATTCAAGAACAACATCTACATTAAGAGCGCCCCAAGGACATTCCTTAGCGTCTTTGATAGCATAGATTTTAATTTCTTTTCCGTCAACTGTGATGCTGTCATCACCAGCAACTACTGTATGACCGTCATATCTTCCCTGAGAAGAGTCATACTTTAAAAGATGCGCAAGCATCTTAGGATCTGTTAAGTCGTTGATTGCAACAACTTCATAACCTTCTGCACCAAACATCTGTCTGAATGCAAGACGACCGATACGGCCGAAACCATTGATAGCAACTTTAACTGCCATTTTGAAATACCTCCAAAAAATTTATTTTAAAAATAACATAATACTATTTTACACCATTTTTCCAAATTATACAAGTATTTTTTGGAAATTTGTTAAAAGTTTAACCTATTTTATATTATTGGTCGCTAAGCTTTGTTAAAAATGCCCGAGTTCTCTCACTTTTCGGTGATTTTAAGACCGCCTCAGGAGTTCCTTCCTCTTCAATAAGGCCGTCATCCATAAAGATTATCTTATCGCTTACCGCCTCTGCAAAATCAATTTCGTGAGTTACGATAACCATTGTGGTTTTTTCCGAGGCAAGTTTTCTTATAACCTTTAAGATTTCCCCTGTAAGCTCAGGGTCAAGGGCCGAGGTAGGCTCGTCAAAAAAGAGAATAGCTGGCTTTAAGGCAAGAGCTCTTGCGATGGAAACTCTCTGCTTTTGTCCCCCTGATAATTCGCAAGGATAGCTGTCTATTTTATCTTTAAGACCAACACGGTCCAAAATTTCAATAGCCTCTTCACGGATTTTATCAAAAATCTCTTTCTTCTTTTTGCGGTCCTTTTTATACTCTTCTTTTGCGTGGAGCTTTGGAGCCAGCATAACATTGTCTAAAACTGTATACTGAGGGAAAAGGTTGAAATCCTGAAAAACAAGCCCGAAGTGGAGCTGTTTTTGTTGCATTTCCTTGGCGGAAATCTTTTCGCCCGCACGGAAAATAACCTCTCCGTTTACCAAAAATTCACCCTCGTCTGCAATTTCAAGAAGGTTTATGCAACGAAGAAGGGTGGTTTTTCCGCTTCCAGAAGAGCCGATTATAGATAAAACCTGTCCTTTTTCTAAGGTAAGGTCTATTCCTTTTAAAACCTTGGTCTTTCCAAAGCTTTTATGTATATTTTTAAGCTCAAGTATTGACATAATTAACCTCTGTAATAATTCAATTTCTTCTCAACATACCCGAAAATGAGGGTAAGAATTCCGCAGAATGCCAGATAGAAAACTCCCGAATAGAAAAGGGGCCATAAAATACCGCTGGCATTTGCAAGTCTTTTGGCGTTCCATATGATTTCATAAACCATAATGGTATTTGCAAGAGAAGTGTCTTTGACCAAAGTCAGAAATTCGTTGCTCATAGGCGGAACAATCCGCTTAACAACCTGCATTAAAACCACCTTGAAAAAGGTCTGGGTTTTGGTGAGACCTAAAACCTGTCCTGCCTCATACTGCCCTTTGGGTATGCTTTCAATGCCCCCTCGGAAAATCTCCGAAAAGTAGCAGGCATAGTTTATAACAAAAGCAATAATTGCGGCAACAAAGGTATTAACCCCTTTTATGCCGATAAATCCGGGACCAAAACCGAAAATTATAAGCTGGAGCATAAGAGGCGTTCCTCTTATAATCCATATAATGGTCCGAATCGGCCATCTGATAACCTTAAAACGACTCATTGACCCAAAGGAGATAATAAGCCCTAAGGGAAGAGCCATAAGAAGAGTTAAGCCAAAAATCTCAAAGGTCGTGCTAAACCCCTCTAAAAGGTTTTTCGTAACAGTAATTAGCATTGACATAGTAACACCTTAAAATTTCAATTAGTTATTATAAAGCGAGGTTAAGACCGTATTTTTCAGCGAGAGCGTCAAGTGTTCCGTCTGCTTTGAGTTCATCAATTGCAGCGTTAACACTGTCTAAAAGCTCTGTATCTTCAGGTCTGAAACCGATACCGTATTCTTCGGATGTAAGCTCAACAGCATATGAGAATGTATCGTAGCTTGTGCCGTCTTTTGTCATTGTCTTTGCCATTGTGATGTCGATAACGCAAGCGTCAGCCTGACCGCCTTTAACAGCTAAAAGCGCGTCCTGCTGTGTTGCAACTGCAACATATTTTCCGTCAAGACCGTTTTCCTTGATTGCAGCTTCACCGGCAGAACCTGCTTCTGCTGTAAACTTAAGGTCTTTCATTGATTCTGCGTCAGGATAGTCAGCAATCATATCTTCTGCCATAACAACAACCTGTGCGTTCTTAACATAAGCCTTGGAAACTGCACAGTTAGCCTTAACATCGTCAGAAATTGTCATACCGTTCCAGATACAGTCAATCTGGTCAGACTTTAAGATAGGAAATTTTGTATCCCAGTTGATTTCAACGAATTCAGGAGTAACGCCGAGCTTTTCGCAAACAGCTTCAGCAAATTCTGTGACAAAGCCTGTTAAAGAACCATCTTCGGCGAGGAAGTTCATTGGCTCATAAATTGTGTAACCGATAACGAGTTTGTCATCGCCACTGCCACCGCAAGCGCAAAGAGCGAAAACCATAACAGCTGCCATAAGTAAAGCAATAATTTTTTTCATAATAAATTCCTCCTATGTGTCAGTGCACAAAAATATAGGAACATTATAACACAGTATGAAAAATTTTGCAACAGATATTCTTTACATTTAGCAAAAAATATGTTATAAATAAAGGCAGGAGAGTGAAAAAATATGGAATTTGTATTGGCAAGCCAGAATAAGCATAAGGCTGTCGAAATTGAGAATATATTAGGCGAGGGTTTTTCCATTATAACAATGGACGAAACAAAGGCAAAAGGTCTTGACATAATTGAGGATGGCGAAACCTTCCAGGAGAATGCGTTAATCAAAGCAAGAACGGTTGCGAAAATCACAAATCTTCCCACAATTGCCGACGACAGCGGACTCTGCGTTGAGTATCTCGGGGGTGCGCCCGGGGTTTATACTGCAAGATATGCAGGAGAGGGCGCAACGGACGATGCAAATATAGACAAGCTTTTAGGCGCGTTGATGGGAGTTCCCGAAGAAAAAAGAGGGGCATATTTTGCCTGTGCAATCGCAGTTGTTTTTCCCGATGGAGAAGAAAAAACTTTCTTTGGAAAGTGCGATGGAAGAATTTTAGAGGAAAGACGGGGGGCAAACGGGTTTGGTTATGACCCTATCTTCTTTATTCCCGAATATAATATGTCTATGGCGGAAATTCCAATGGAAGACAAAAACAAAATAAGCCACAGAAGTCGGGCGCTCACGGAAATGATGAAAGGATTGAAAGATTAAGTGAAACGGATTTTAAGTCATATGCGCCGTGCAATAGACGATTACGATATGATAAAAGACGGCGACATTATTGCCGTTGGAATTTCAGGGGGAAAAGACTCTCTGGCGCTTCTTTATGCCCTTTCAATGTATCGGCATTTTGCGAATAAGGACTTTTCTTTAAAAGCCATAACCATTGATATGGGTTTTGGAATGGACTATTCCCCCATCGAAAAGTTTTGCGAGGAAATTGATGTTCCTTACATAGTCAAGAAAACAGAAATAAGTCAGGTTTTATTTGATATAAGAAAAGAAAGCAACCCCTGTTCTCTTTGCGCCAAAATGCGTCGGGGCGCTCTTTGCGAGCTCTCTAAGGAATTAGGTTGCAACAAGGTGGCGTTAGGGCATCATCAGGAGGATGTTATTGAAACATTTTTCCTCTCACTTTTTTATGAGGGACGCCTTAACACCTTCGCTCCCGTTACCTATCTTTCACGAACAGATATGTTTGTTATCCGTCCGCTGATTTATGTTCCCGAGGGGGATATAAAGGGGGCATCTTCCCGCCTTGAATTTCCTGTTGTTAAGAATTTATGCCCAATGGACGGAGTTTCAAAAAGGCAGGATATGAAGGATTTCATAAACGAGAAAAACAAGGGCGACCATCACTTTAAAACAAGAATGATGCACGCAATAAAAAGCGGACTTGAGCCTTGGAAAACTGAGGCGGAAAAGGGGCAGGAATAATGATTTATCCATACGAGAGGCTTGACGATTTGCAAACAGGGGGCCTTAAACTTATTCAGAACCCAAACTGGTTTTGCTTCGGGGTTGACGCGGTTTTGCTGTCGGATTTTGCCTCAAAAGGAATTAAAAAGGATGCAGAGGTTTTAGACCTTTGCTCAGGGAGCGGAATTATCCCGATTTTACTTACAAGAAAAAGTCTTGCCAAAAGCATAACAGGCCTTGAAATCCAGGAAGAAGTCTGCGATATGGCAAAAAGAAGCGTTGAGCTTAACTCCCTTTCTGAAAAAGTGGAAATGCTTTGCGGGGATTTAAAGGACGGAGTAGCGCTTTTCGGGAAAAGCAGTTTTGACAATATAAGTTGCAACCCGCCTTATAAAGAAAACCTTGGCGGTCTTAAAAACAAAGAAGATAATATGACCATTTCAAGGCACGAGGTTTTATGCTCTCTTGAAGACATAATTTCAGTTTCGGCTGACCTTTTAAAGCCTTACGGAAAACTTGCTTTAATTCATCGCCCTGAAAGACTTGCAGATATTTTATGTCTTATGCGAAAATATAAAATCGAGCCGAAAAGGCTTCGATTTGTTCACCCCTCTCCAACTAAAACCGCAACAATGATTCTTATTGAGGGGGCAAAATGCGGAAAACCAAAACTCTTTTTGGACCCGCCTCTTTATGTTCATGACGAAAATGGAAACTATACGGATGAAATAAACGAAATTTACGGAAGGGATAAGGAATGAGCGGAACACTTTATATATGCGGAACACCCATTGGAAACCTTGGGGACATAACCATAAGAGCTCTTGAAACCTTAAAAAAGGTGGATATAATCGCCGCCGAGGATACAAGAAATACCTTAAAGCTCTTAAACCATTTTGAGATAAAGGCTCCTCTTGTGAGTTATCACGAGCATAACAAGGAAAGCGCGGGGAAAGAGCTTTTAAAGCTCTTAACAGAGGGCAAGAATATTGCTCTTGTTTCGGATGCAGGGATGCCTGTTATTTCTGACCCTGGGGAAGAACTTGTTAAACTCTGCATTGAAAATAATATTGAAATCGTAACCCTCTGCGGACCCACAGCCTTTACAACAGCTCTGGTTTACAGCGGAATTTCAGGAAGAAGATTTTCCTTCGAGGGATTTTTGCCCGTTCCTAAAAAGGAGAGGTCCGCTCGTCTTGAAGATATTAAAGAGGATACGAAAACTTTAATTTTTTATGAAGCCCCTCATAAACTCCTCAAAACCCTTTCCGATTTGAAAGAGGTTTTGGGAAACAGAAAGCTTGCGGTCTGCCGTGAGCTTACCAAAAAGTTTGAGGAGATAATCAGAGGGGATATTGAATCCGCCATTTCTCATTTTGAAGAAAATTCTCCCAAAGGAGAATTTGTTCTGGTTATAGAAGGGGCAAACGAGGAGGAAATCCTTAAAGAAAAGAGAGAAACTCTTCCCTCTCCGGAAGAGCTTTTAAAACTCTGGCAAAGCGAAACTCTCTATGGCAAGGAGCTTGTTAAAGCCGTTGCTCAGGAGCTTAATCTTCCAAAGAGAGAGGTTTATGAAATATATCTTAAAATGGAGAAGAAACAATGATTTATACAGTAACCCTAAACCCTGCAATTGACTATATTGCCACTACGGCGGATTTTAAATTAGGCGAGCTTAACTATACTGATTCCGCCCAGATGACTTTCGGTGGGAAAGGTCTTAATGTATCTGCGGTTTTGTCAACCCTTGGTGTGCCTAATATTGCCCTGGGCTTTATAGGGGGTTTTACGGGAGATGCCATTATAAAAATGGCGGAAGATGCTGGGGTAAAGTGCGACTTTATCCGTTTAGAAGGACAGAACTCAAGAATAAATGTTAAAATTAAAAGCGGAGAGGAAACCGAGCTTAACGGCAAAGGTCCTGTTGTTTCAGGCACCGCCCTTAACGCTTTATACAGTAAGCTTGGCGAATTAAAAGAGGGTGACATTCTTGTTTTATCAGGAAGCGTCCCAAATGGAATTTCCCCAACAATTTATATGGATTTAATGTCAAGACTTCCGAAAGGGGTTAAGACTGTTGTTGATGCCTCAGGTCAGGCCCTTAAAAATGCTCTGAGCTGTAAACCTTACCTTATAAAGCCAAACGCTCATGAGCTGGGGGATATTTATGGGGTAAAAATTGAAGTTAAAACCGATGCGGTCTTCTATGGAAGAAAGCTCATTGATGCCGGAGCGGAAAATGTTCTTGTTTCCCTTGGCGGTGGCGGAGCGGTCCTTGTAACACGCGACGAGGCCTATGAAATGAACGCCCCCGAGGGAGAGGTTATAAACTCTGTGGGAGCAGGGGACTCAATGGTTGCAGGCTTCCTTACGGCTATAACAAATGGCGAGGGACTTCTCGATGCTTTAAGACTTGGCATCTGTGCAGGGTCAGCAACGGCTTTTTCGGAAACTCTTGCAACAAAGGACGAAATTTTAAAACTTTTAAACGCAGAGCTTCGCTAAATTGACTTTTTTGAAAATAGGGGTATAATAAAGCTATAAACCAAAGTTAAGGAGAATGGTTATGAAAGGGATTGTAAGAATATCGGCAGTTGTGCCGGAGATTTCCGTTGGGAATGTGGACAAAAACCTTGCGGAGATTATGAAAAAAATTAAAGAGGCAAGAGAAAACGGGGCAAGGATTGTTCTCTTCCCTGAGCTTTCTTTGTGCGGGTATACCTGCGCCGATTTGTTTTTCCAGAAAACCCTTATCTCATCTTCTTATAAAGCAATAAAAAGAGTTGCAAGCTTAACTTTGGAGCAGGATATAACAGTAGTTTTAGGTGCGCCTTTAATGTATAAAGGAAGACTCTTTGACTGTGAATTTGTTATTGCAAAGGGCAAGGTTTTGGGAATTGTCCCGAAATCCACTATAAAGAACTATGAAGGCTTTTCGGAAAAGAGATATTTCTCATCAGGCGAGGGGTTAAGAGAAATAATTTCCTCAAAAGAGCTTATGCTTAAAGAAGAATATGACATTCCTTTCGGGGAAGACCTTATTTTCTCCCTTGGCGGTGCAAGATTTGGAATCGAAATCGGCGAGGACTTAATGTCTCCTGTTCAGATAAGCAGTCTTTTATCCCTTTGCGGAGCGGAAATAATTTTAAACCCGGGAGCGAACAATGAAACTGTGGGAAGCCGTGAAAAAACCGAAGACTCAATAAGAGAAGCTTCAAGAAGAAACCTCTGCGCCTACGCTTTTGCATCTGTTGGGGCAAGCGAATCAACCTCGGATATGGTTTTCTCAGGACAACTTTGCGCTTATGAAAGAGGAAATCTCTTGGTGAAAAACGAAACGGTGGCAACAGAAAAGGATATGCTTTTTATGGACATCGACCTTGACAAAATAAGGGCGGACCGTCTTAAAAATACAACCTTTAAGGATTTTATTGATGCTGAGGAAAACGAGTTTTGCGAGATTTTAATTGATGCCGAGGAAGAAGAAAACGACGGCAGGTTTTTAAAGGTAAAAAAAACTCCCTTTATCCCCGAAGATAAAGAGGAAAGAGAAAAAAGATGCAAAGAAATATTTGAAGTTCAGGCAAAAGGCCTTGCAAAACGCCTTAAAATAACCGGCGGAAAAGCGGTTGTGGGCATCTCAGGTGGCCTTGACTCAACCCTTGCCCTCTTGGTTTGTGCAAGGGCAATGGATATTCTTAGTCTTCCGAGAGAAAACATTTTTGCTCTTACTATGCCTGCTTTTGGCACATCAGGAAGAACATATAATAACGCCAAAAAGCTTATGGAAGCTTTGGGAGTAACGGCAAAAGAAATAGATATAAAAGATGCCTGCCTTAAACATTTTGAGGATATCGGCCACGATAAGGAAAAGCTTGATCTCACTTATGAAAATGCTCAGGCAAGGGAAAGAACACAGGTTTTGATGGACTACGCGGGCGAAGTTGGCGGTATCGTTGTGGGAACGGGAGATTTAAGCGAAATGGCTCTTGGTTGGTGCACCTATAACGGGGACCATATGAGCATGTATAGCGTGAACTGCGGAATCCCTAAGACTTTGATTTTTGAAATTGTTAAAACCCTTTCTATGACGGAAGATTTTAAAACTGCAAAAGAGGTTTTAGAGGATGTAGTTGACACACCCGTAAGCCCCGAGCTTTTGCCTCCCGATAAGAAAGGCGAAATTTCTCAGGAGACGGAAAGTCTTGTAGGACCGTATATTCTCCACGATTTCTTCATATATAATGTTATCCGATTTGGATTTTCTCCAAGCAAAATTTTTGAAATGGCGAAAATCGCTTTTAAGGACGACTTTTCCAAGGAAGTTATATTAAAATGGCTTAAAAATTTCTATAAGAGATTTTTCACTCAGCAGTTCAAGAGAAACTGCGTCCCTGACGGGACTAAAATAGGAAGCGTTGGCCTTTCTCCAAGAGGAGATTTTTCGATGCCATCCGATGCAGTAGCAGACATCTGGCTCCGCGAGGCTGAAAACTTAATATAAAAATAAAAGAGCTTTGGATTTCCAAAGCTCTTTTTGCTATTTTTACAAAGATTTTAAGGTGCAAAATAAAAAATCAATTTTGGGGAATTAAAGTAGAAAATATTTTATCGTTAATATTATTGATAATGTTTTTTGGCAATAATATGAAATAACATAAATAAAAGATAAGAATAAGGAAAGGATGGATAATATGAAAACAATTACACATGAACTTATTCAAAAATTTACAATGTGCCTTATTAATGAGGAAAAGTCTTCAGCAACGATTAAGAAATATGTTAGGGATGTTATTGCGTTCAAGGGTTGGCTTGGAGACAGAAAGTTAGAGAAGACGACAGTTATGGAATACAAACAAAATCTGATTGAGAAATATGCTCCGGCCAGTGCCAACTCCATGATTTCATCGGTAAATAGTTTTTTTGAAAATATGGGATGGCTTGACTGCAAGGTTAAAACATTTAAAATTCAAAAGCAAATCTTTGCAAGCAAAGATAAGGAATTGACGAAATTAGAATATGAAAGGCTTCTTATAGCGGCAAAGAGAAAACAGAACGAAAAACTTTATTTGCTTATGCAAACAATTTGTAGTACGGGAATAAGGGTATCGGAAGTTCGGCATATCTCTGTTGACGCTGTAAAAAAAGGAGAAGCGGTTATAAACTGCAAAGGTAAAATGAGGGTGGTAATGCTTCCGAAAAAACTTTGCAAAATGCTCTCTTCATATATAAAGGAACAAAGAATTTTATCAGGGTCTGTATTTGTTACAAAAACAGGAAGACCATTAGACCGTAGCAATATATGGAAACTAATGA
>JAZSPE010000001.1:0-4701 GCA_045537265.1 Clostridia bacterium
TCTTAGGGCCTACGGGTGTGGGAAAAACAGAGCTTTCCAAAGCTCTTGCTGAGGCAATGTTCGGGGACGAAGACGCCCTTATCCGCTTTGATATGTCAGAGTATATGGAAAAGCACACCGTTTCTAGACTGGTTGGCTCGCCTCCTGGCTATGTTGGATATGACGAGGGCGGTCAGCTTACGGAAAAGGTTAGAAGAAAGCCATACAGCGTAGTTTTATTTGACGAAATCGAAAAGGCTCATCCCGACATTTTCAACATTCTTCTCCAAATTTTAGACGATGGAATTTTAACCGACTCCCAGGGAAGAAAGGTTGATTTTCGCAACACGGTTATCATTATGACCTCAAATCTTGGGGCAAGGCTTATTACGGAAAACAAGAGCCTCGGCTTTAGCGCAGGGGACACTCAGCAGGCAGAAAGAGACTACAAGACCATCAAAGCAGATGTTTTAAACGAGGTTAAAAAAGCATTCCGCCCTGAGTTTTTAAACAGAGTTGATGATATTATTGTCTTCCATCAGCTCACTGACGAAAATATTAAATCAATCGCATCCTTGATGCTTAACTCTTTATCTAAAAGACTTCTTGCAAACGGGATTGATGCAAAATTTACCGACAAGACAATCGAAAAGATTGCAGAAAAAGGCTTTGACAAAATCTACGGAGCAAGACCTCTCAGAAGAGCAATTCAATCCGACATTGAAGACCTCATTGCAGAGGAGATGCTTGAAGGAAAAGTCAAAGAGGGCGACAAAATTACCGTTGATTATACCAAAGATAAGTTTTCTGTTCGTCACAGAAAATCCTCCAAATAAAACAAAAAGGGACTTTGCAAATGCAAAGTCCTTTTTGTTATTCATATATTCCTGTTGAGAGATATCTCTCTCCCGTGTCGGGAAGAAGAGCAACTATTGTCTTGCCCTTATTTTCTTCTCGTTTAGCAAGCTCAGCTGCCGCAAAAACTGCCGCCCCTGAGGAAATTCCAACCAAAATTCCCTCTGTTCTTGCCAGCTCCTTTGCGGTTTTCATAGCGTCCTCGTCTTTAACTTTTATAACTTCGTCATAGATTTCGCGATTTAAGTTTTTAGGGACAAAGTTTGCACCAATCCCTTGAATGCCGTGAGGGCCTGCCTCTCCGCCTGATAAAAGAGGGGAGGAGAACGGCTCAACTGCCACGATTTTTACATTTTTATTTTTCCCTTTTAAATATTCCCCTGTTCCCGAGAGAGTTCCGCCTGTGCCCACACCTGCAACAAAAACATCAACCTTTCCGTCAGTATCTTCCCAGATTTCAACTCCCGTTGTTTCTTTATGGATTTTAGGGTTAGCAGGGTTTTCAAACTGCCCCGCAATAATGCTTCCCTCAATCTCTTTTGAGAGCTCTTTTGCCTTTTCAACTGCCCCAGCCATACCTTTTGCGCCGTCTGTTAAAACAATTTCCGCCCCATAAGCTTTTAGAAGATTTCTCCTTTCAATGCTCATAGTTTCAGGCATAGTAAGAATAACTCTATATCCTCTTGCCGCTCCGACAGATGCAAGACCAATTCCTGTATTTCCGCTTGTTGGCTCGATTATAACAGAGCCTTTTTTTAAAAGACCCTTTTCCTCGGCGTCATTTATCATTGAAAGACCCACTCTGTCTTTAACGCTTCCTGCGGGGTTAAAAAATTCAAGCTTACCTAAAATTGTTGCCCCAAGGTCTTTGCCAAATTTTCCAAGAGCCATAAGAGGAGTTTTCCCTATAAGCTCTGTTACATCTTTATATATATTCAAAGCATTCATCTCCTTTATTTTAACTTAATTTTATCATAGCGAAAAAACCTTGTCAAGAGCCGAAACCCTTGACAAATAAAGGAATTTGGAGTATTATAATATTATTATTGAATTTTCAGAAAGGGAGTGTAGGGAAAATGGAAAACGAAAACATTAAAGACATAATCGAAGAGCTTTTACAGGAACGAAAATTTCCTAAGCTTCGAGAAACTCTTCTCGAAATGATGCCTATTGATATTGCGTCCGTTTTCGATGAGCTTTCCGAAGACGACCTTTCAAAAGTTTTCAGGCTTCTTCCAAAGGAGCTTGCCGCAGAGGTTTTTGCTTGTATGGATCCTGACGGTCAGGAGCATCTTATCTCTGTATTTAGTAGCCGTGAGCTTCGCGCAATCCTCGACGAAATGTATGTGGACGATACGGTTGACTTAATCGAAGAAATGCCTGCCAATGTGGTTAAAAGAATTTTGGCTCACACTCCTCAGGAAACCCGGCACCAGATTAACGAAATTTTAAAATATCTTGATGACAGCGCAGGGTCTATTATGACCATTGAGTATGTTGATTTGAGAAAGGATATGACCGTCTCGGAGGCCTTTGAAAAGATAAGAAGAACAGGCCTTGACAAGGAAACCATTTATACCTGTTATGTTAAGGACCGAAATCGCCAGCTTTTAGGCGTTATAACTGTTAAAAAGCTTCTTTTGTCCCCGGCGGACGCGATCGTTGAGGACCTTATGGAAACCAACATTATCTGCGTTGACACTTATGAAGACAAAGAAGTTGTTGCGAAAATGTTTGATAAGTACGATTTTCTTGCACTTCCCGTTGTGGATAAAGAAAACCGTCTTGTTGGTATTATCACTGTCGATGACGCTCTTGATGTTATTCAGGAAGAGGTTACAGAGGACTTTGAGAAAATGGCGGCTATTTTGCCAAGCGAAGGGGAATATCTTAAAACCTCTGCGTTCAAGCACGCCAAAAGCCGTATTGTCTGGCTTCTTCTCCTTATGCTGACAGCAACTTTTACAGGAATGATTATAAACAGCTATGAATCTGCTTTTCAATCTTTACCTATTCTTGTTGCTTTTATTCCGATGATTATGGGAACGGGAGGAAACAGCGGTTCTCAGAGCGCAACAATGGTAATCCGCGGACTTTCTCTTGACGAAATTCGTCTGAGCGACTTTTTCCGCGTTCTTTTCAAAGAGGCCTCCGTTGCTATTCTTTGCGGACTTGTTCTGGCTCTTGTTAACGGAATTCGTGTTTACTTTACCTATGACGGCGATATGTATCTCGCGGCAGTTTTAGGTGTGGCGCTTATGGCAACAGTTTTAATTGCCAAGGTTTTAGGATGTTTGCTTCCTATGGGGGCAAAACTTCTCCACCTTGACCCGGCTTTAATGGCAGGCCCATTGGTTACAACCATTACGGACACCTGCTCTGTGCTTTTATATTTCATAATCGCAAGCAGTATCGCTCCTTTATTCGGAGTTGTTCTTTAAATTTTATAAATCTTAGGCATCCGCAAGGGTGCCTTTTTTATTGTAAAATCTATCCCCGCTTTCTTTTTTACCCGATTCATAGTAAGATAGCAGGTCACAATGTTACTTAAAAAAATCATAGCTATTATGGCGCCGTTTCCAAAAAAAGGAAGAGCAAAATACACTATTCCAAGGCGAAGCACAGAGTCAAAAAGGCCATATAACAAAAGCCGTGTCTGCTCTCCAAGGCCCACAAGGATTCCGTTTGACAAAGAGTCAAGAATCATTACAGGGCAAAGTATACAAAGAGGCCTTATATATCTTGCGCTCTCCTTGGTCCCGTATACCGCCACGGATATTTCCTCGCAAAAGAAGAAGAACGCCAAAAAGATAATCCCTCCGCAAAGGACAGCAACTGCCCACACCCTTTTTACCGCCCTTCCCAGCGCCTTGTTCTTTTCCGCCTTTGAAATTTCGGGGATTAAAAACGCCATAAAAGAAGAAATCAGCGTCAGAGGAAAAACCAGCAAAGGCATGGCCATTCCGTGGATTAAGCCGTATGTCCCAAGAGCTTTATCCGTGTCCATTCCATATCGTTTAAAGCCTTTCACTATCCATATATCCTCTGTCATCCGAAAAAACGAATTTCCCACCGCCCCTACCATAATGGGCAGGGAAAGCCTCAAAATGGGAAGAAGCTGACTTTTTTGGCAAAAAAGCTTTTCCTTTTTGAGATTATACCTGATAAAAAGATATGAGCAGGAGGAAAACTCCCCCACGGTAAGCCCCAAAAGAACTCCGGCGCAACCATATTCTGCGCCCAGAGAAAGTCCTTTTTTTAAAAAGAAACTTATGGAGGCAATTTTTATTCCCTGCTCAATAAACTCAGAGGAGGCAGGAGTGAAAATCTGACCTTTTCCGTAAAAATACCCTTTAATGCAGGCGGAAACTCCCATAAAAATTGAAGCAGGGGCAATGCACAAAAGGCCCAAGGCGCACCTTGAATCTCCAAGATAGGAAACCGCTATGCTGTCTGCGAAGAAAAAAACGAAAGCGGTGCAAAAAAGGCCTATGCTCCCCGTTATAGTTACAGCGGTTTTAAGGGCCCTCTCCCCCTCGCCTTGCTTTTCATCTGTTTTTATGGCGACAATCCTTGAAACCGCCGCCCCCATGCCTGCTCCCGAAAGGCTTAAAATTATTCCGTAGGCACTCATAACCAAAGAGAAAACGCCCATTCCTTCCTCTCCAAGCCTTGAAGACCAGAAGCTCCTGAAAGAAAAATCAATAGTTTTTGCAAGGACTCCCGATAAGGTAAGCATAAGCATACTTTTAAGTTTTCCCGTCATAAATCCACATCCCGATAAATTCACTTATTAAATTATATCGAAATTTCTTGTCCTATATGAAAATCAAAGATTTCTATTGATTTTTATTTAGTTTGGTGTAT
>JAZSPE010000103.1:0-5406 GCA_045537265.1 Clostridia bacterium
TCTCACCTTTATATTCCGCTTTAAGCGGCACAACATATCTGTTGTTTCGGACAGTAATTATTGAGTCCTGCAAGAACTTTCTATAATGCTCGGAGTGGATAATATTATTTAAAGAATCCTTGATTTTATCCCCTGTGTTCCTGATTTTTCTTCGAATGGAAGAAAGCTCCGGACTCGCCCCGTCAGCCACTTCCTCTTCGGATATGATTGAAGATGAAATTTGTTCTTCAAGCTGTCTATCAACAGAGAGGTCCTCAAAGTATTCGCCAAGAGAATTAATCTTATCAGAATAATACTTTTTAAGGTTGTCTGCACCTTTAAAAATGGCGGCGATATTCAAAAGCTCTCCCATAGAAAGTGTTCCGCCAAGTTTAAGACGTTTAACCGTATTTTCAACAGACTTAACTCTTGCGATTTGCGGAGAACCATATTTTAAAAGCATGACCATGGCATCGTCAGTTTCTCTGAGCTGTTTTAGCGCCATAGCATAGTCAGAAGTAGGCAAAATTGCATTTATCTCTTCCTTTGCTGCTTCGTTCACGGCATATTCCGATACTCTATTTAAAATTTTATCATATTCAAGTGTATAAAGGGTCTTTTGTTCCATAAAGCAAAAACCTTTCCATATGTTAAATTCTTTTATATTATATAATATTTTAATCAAAATTACAAGTATTCTGAGAAAACTCTTGCATTTTGGAATAAATAGTGCTATATTAAATAAAGTTGTGTAAAATTAACTTTATAGAAGGTGTTAAACAGATATGGAACCTTATATGATTTTCAAGGATATGGCAATTATCATTGTGGCCGCTAAGCTTTTTGGAATTCTTGCACGAAAGCTTAATATTCCTCAGGTAGTTGGCGAAATTATAGCAGGACTTTTAATTGGTCCAAGCGTCTTTGGTTTTGTTAAACAGTCCGATTTTCTTAACTATATGGGCGAAATCGGTGTTATTATGCTTATGTTCTCAGCAGGTCTTGGTGCAAGCCTTAAAGATTTGAAAAAAACAGGTATAAAAGCTTTTGCAATCGCTCTTGCAGGCGTGTTTATTCCGCTTATTTGCGGTGCCCTTTTGTATATGTGTTTTTACGGTTTTGCCGCTTTTGGCACACCTGGGTTTTTTAAGGCCCTTTTTATAGGAACAATCTTTACGGCAACTTCCGTTGGAATAACCGTTGAAGCCCTTTCTGAAATGGGGAAGCTTAAAACCCAACTTGGAACAACAATCGTAAGCTCTGCTATAATCGACGATATTATAGGCATTATTGTTCTTGCGGTAGTAATCGGCGTAAGCTCCGGCGGGGCGAACAGCAACATCTCTGCAGTATTAATGCGAAATACTCTCTTTATTTTAGCTTCCGGTATTGGCGGTTGGGTTTTCTACAAAATATTCAAAAAGCTTGACAACAAATACACTCATAAGCAAAGAATTGCGATTTTCGGTCTCGCTCTTTGTATGTTCCTCGCTTATTGTTCTGAGCGATATTTCGGCGTTGCAGACATAACCGGTGCCTTCGTTGCCGGTGTTATCCTTTGCAACATCCGTGACGCGAAATACATTGAAAGAAAGCTCAGCATTAACTCTTATATGCTTTTCGGCCCTATATTCTTTGCCGGAATTGGTATTAAGACAAACATTCAGAGCATTTCATCTTCAATGCTTTTATTCTCCGTTTTCTTTGTTTTGGTTGCCCTTATTGCAAAAATTGTAGGTTGTGGTGGCATCTCAAAAGCGATGAAATATTCATGGAGAGACAGCCTTAAAATCGGTGTCGGCATGATGACCCGTGGAGAGGTTGCTTTAATTGTTGCCCAAAAAGGTCTTGATGTCGGTCTTTTAGAGCCTGAATATTTTGCTCCCGTAATCATTCTTATTATTACTTCATCTATAATTACTCCTATTTTGCTTAAAATTTTATATAAAAATGACCCCGTAGAGAATTAGAGCTATGATAAACAATATCAAAACTCAGATTATAAACAGACCGCTCTCCGTGGTAATCATATTTTACATAATTGGGATTTCCCTTGCCTTCTCCTTTGGAATTGGCAAGGTTTTTCTCATCGTATCAGTTTTGCTTTTATTTCTTGCTTTCCTTATGATAAAAGGGATTAGAAATAAAAGCTATAATTTTATAATCGGCATTTTCTGCATTCTGGCCCTTATTTCAGGAAGCTTTCATATCAAGAATTATGACACCGCCCACCAAAGCGCTCTTAAAAGCACAATAGGTCAAAAAGGGTGGATTCACGGCACAGTCATTTCTTCTCCCGATATCAGTACAAAGGGGAACCACTATTCAGTTATAGTCAAGGTACACGAAATTGAGCTGAAAGACAAAGCAAAAGCCCTTGACGGCAACATTCGGCTATTTGTTTCCATAAGGGATAACAGCGCCCCTCGCATGAATGAAAATATAATGTTTTATACAGAGCTTTTAAAGCCTGACTTTAAGGAAGGAACTTTTGACTACGAATTATATCTCAAAACCAAAAACATTTATGCCACAGGCTTTACAAATATAATTTATCCCGACCGGAATGCGAATTATCCCTCAACTCTTTCCGAAAAATTTATGGCTTCTTGCAGAGGTCTTAGAGAGAATATCAACAATCAGTTAGAGAAGCTATTTTCTTATGATGCCGACGCTTGTGCGGTTATCAAGGGCATTTTACTTGGAGATAAAACCGACTTTTCAGAGACTCTCACACAGAACTTTTCAACTTCGGGCATTTCCCATATCGCCGCAGTTTCAGGCCTTCATCTTAGCATTTTATTCAGCGTTTTATGCAGTCTTTTAGGTTTCTTTAAAATAAGAAAAAAGTTCGTGTCATTTATAATTCTCCCTACTGTCCTTATCTTCTCGGCAGTAACAGGCTTTTCGCCATCAGTATGCCGAGCAGGAATAATGCTTACTATGTATATGTTTGCCCTTATAACAAAAAGGCAATACGATTCAATAACCGCTCTGTTCTTATCTGCTTTTATAATTCTTGCTGTAAACCCTTATTCTCTATTCGACATAAGCTTTATTTTATCAAGTGTCTCAACTCTTGCAATTATAGTTATTTATCCAATCATATACGGAAAGATTTCGCCGCTTTGTAAAGAAAATAAGCTTCTTATCTACCTTGTTTCATCTTTGGCGATTTCGATTTCAGTCTTAATCGGCACAGCACCTTTTGTTGCTTATTATTTCGGAAGAATTTCTTTATTCTCAATTATTGCTAACCTTTGGATCGTTGCTCTTTGCACTCCTGTTTTTGTTTTTGGATATATCCTTTGTCTTATTTCAGTTTTTCTGCCAAAAATATTATACTCTTTGATTTTATATCCTTTGGCAACTCTTATCGAAATAATAATTCTTACAACTGAGCTTTCTGCAAAAACGGGATTTCTAACACTATCCATTCCGCCTTTTTCGCCATACTGGATGCTTCTATATTTTGCTATTCTGTTCTTTATATTGCTAAAACTTAAAAACAAAAAAGCACCTCAATAAGGTGCTTTTTTTATTTAGATAAAATCTTTTCAAGTTTAGGGAAAGCCATATCGAAAACGAAAATCCTATCAAAAAGCTTCCCGAACATATTTATAAGGGGTGCATTTATGACCGTTAAAATAACCGTCCCTATGCCGATTCCTTGAAGGCTTCTGTTTAGGAAGACAGCAAGGCCTACCGAAAGTATCAAAAATGAAATATCAAACCCCATCTTTATTTTGCTGATTTCAATGTTAAAGAAGCCTGCAATTTCTTTAACAAACACTTCGTAAGATTGAAGTGGCATTGCAGTTCTGAAGAAAAATGCGATTGCCATACTTACTGAAAGTTCGCCAAGAATAAAAGCAAGAATACGGACACCAATGTTCTCATATAATTCTCCTCCGCCCAAAACGAACAGCCAAAAATCTAAAACCATTCCTGAAATAATCGCAGTGACGAAAGAAAGAACAAAGTTAAGTTTTACCTTCTTTATAATAACACAAAGAATGATTAAAAGAACGGTTTGTAAAACATATTCTGATGTCCCCTGAGTATACCATGGGAATATTTCAACCATTTTTAAATGGATAAGATAAGGCGGAGCCGCAACCATCGAAAGCCCAAAACCTGCCTTTATGTAAAGTGCAATTCCAAGAGCACAAAGGATAATACCAAGAACCCATGCAAGCTCATTCATTTTGCTTATTTTCTTCATTTTTTATCCTTCCTTTATAAAACTTTTTTAAGGAAGTCAATGGTTCTCTGGTTTTTAGGGCTGCCGAAAATTTCATCTGGAGTGCCTTCTTCAACAATCACACCGTCTGCCATAAAGATAACTCTGTCAGCAACTTCTTTGGCAAATCCCATTTCGTGAGTAACAACCGCCATAGTCATTCCCTCATGAGCGAGTTCTCTCATAACTTCCAGAACTTCTCCAACCATTTCAGGATCAAGAGCGGATGTTGGTTCATCAAAGAGCATAACCTGAGGCTTCATGCAAAGAGCTCGAACAATTGCAATTCTCTGTTTTTGTCCGCCTGAGAGCTGACTTGGATAAGCATATGCTCTGTCTTCAAGGCCCACGCGCTTTAAAAATTCCATTGCCATTTTTTCAGCTTCAGCTTTTGACATACCAAGAAGTTTTATAGGGGCAATAGTCATATTTTTAAGAATTGTCATGTGCGGGAAAAGGTTAAAATGCTGGAAAACCATACCCATTTTCTGTCTATGGACATTTATATTTACCTTTTTATCGGAAATATCAACGCCTTCAAATATAATCTGTCCGCTTGTCGGAACTTCCAAAAGGTTAAGAGACCTTAAAAAAGTAGATTTTCCGCTTCCGGATGGGCCGATTATGCATACAACTTCACCTTTTGAGATTCCTGTTGTAACACCGTCTAAAGCCTTAATTTTGCCACCATTGTAATGTTTGCAAAGGTCGGTTGTTTGAATAATGAAATTATCTTTCACTTCTGCGCAACCTCCTTTCTAAAATACCTACAAGCCATGTAAAGAACATTACCATAACAAGATAAATCGCAGCAATTGCAAGAAGCGGCCAGAAGCTTTGATATGTAATGCCTCGGATTATATTTGCACCACGGGTAAGGTCGGTAACACCAACATAACCTGCTATGGCAGTTTCTTTTAAAAGCACAATAAATTCATTGGCAAGTGCGGGCAAAATACTTTTAAATGTCTGTGGGAGTATAATAAAAGCCATAGTTTGAGCATAGTTAAAACCAAGTGAACGACCAGCTTCCGTCTGACCTTCATCAATGCTCATAATTCCACCTCGGATAATCTCGGCAACATAAGCCCCTGAGTTTATACCAAAGGCAATTATACCACAGAGCATCTTGTTGTTGGAACTTGCCATTATGATAAAGAATATAATAAGAATCTGCACCATTG
>JAZSPE010000129.1:0-4670 GCA_045537265.1 Clostridia bacterium
CTTGTTAAGAGGAAGCACGCTTCCTGCAACTGTTCCGTCCTCTAAACGGCAAACAATATCCCTATAAACTATCTTTGCACCGCCGAGAGTATACTCACCATAAGGAAGTCCTCCTGCCGGGAGACAGTCTGTTATAAAGCAGAGCTTTCTTCCCTTTAATTTAAAGAGCATATCATAAAAGCAAGGCATAACATGGAATGTATCTGCAATAAGCTCACAGCTTACATCCGTATTGAATACAGCAGTTACAACGCCCGGGGCACGATGAGCCATAGGAGTCATAGCGTTAAAGAGGTGAGTTGCGTGTTTAACTCCGTTAGTTGCCCCTGCCATAGCTGTTTCATAATCAGAAGATGTATGTCCCATAGACACAACAACATCTGTTTCCTTTGCGATTTCGCGGATTGCAGAAAAGTCCTCTGTATCCTCTTCCGGAGCAAGGGTTATAATCTTAATAATATCAGCATATTCCTTTACGAAATCTGCATCAGGCTTTAAAATATATTTCGGGTCCTGAGCACCCTTTTTAGCCTCGCTTATAAAAGGGCCCTCTGCGTGGCAACCGAAAATCTGACTTCCGTTCCAGCTTTTGCTCTCTTCTTTAAGATTTCTTAAAACTTCAAGAGAAGCTTTTATAACCTTCATATCAACGGTCATAGTTGTTGGGAGATACCCCGTTACGCCGTTTTTAACAATCCCCTCGGAGATAGTTCTTATGCTTTCTTCATCCGCATCACAGACATCCTTACCAAGATATCCGTGAATATGTAAATCAATAAGCCCAGGGGCAATATATCCGCCTTTTGCATCTATAATTTCCGCGTCCTTTGGAATGTTTTCCTCAGAAACAACGCCTTCGATCCTGTCAGAAAACAAAAGGGCTTTATTTTCCTCAATTTTGTCTTTTAAAATGATTTTCCCATTGATGATTGCTTTCATGTTTCTTCCCCTTTACAAGAAATGTCAACTATCGTTTACATTGTATCACAAAAAATGACACAAAGCAATATTTTATTTCAAAATTCCTCCGCCTTTTCCGTCTAAAACAACGGTTTTTATTTCGCCCGAAAAATCCCCATCAGTTTTTACATAAATATCCATATAATTTGGGGTTGTGCAGTGGTAAACTCCATCATTTTCTACCTCAAAAAGCACCTGTGCCTCTTTGCCATTATATTTTTCATAAAAGGCCTTTTTCATATCCTCTGCAATGGCAAGCATTTTTTTGCTTCTTCCTTCCTTGACCGTTTTTGAAATCTGGTCAGGGAATTTTTCCGCCCTTGTCCCTTTTCGTATGGAATACTTAAATATATGCATCTGCATAAATCCTATGCTGCGGCAAAATTCATAAGACCTCTCAAATTCCTCATCCGTCTCCCCCGGGAAGCCTACCATAAGGTCGGTTGTTATGGATGTGTCGGGGATATTTTCTCTTAAAAGCTCCACCGCTTTTCTATATTCCTCAGCTGTGTAATGTCTGTTCATCCTCTTTAAAGTTTCGTCGCATCCACTCTGGAGAGACATATGAAAATGTGGGCAGAGATTTTTAAGCTTTTTCGCCCGCTCTACAAAATCCTCAGTTATAACAACAGGCTCTAATGAGCCAAGTCTTACTCTTTCTATACCCTCTACGGCGCAAACAGTCTCTAAAACATCAATAAGAGAAATGTCTTCTTTTAAATCTTTTCCGTAAGAGCCGATATGAATTCCCGTTAAAACGATTTCTCTATACCTCGCCTTTGCAAGAGCGATAACCTCTTCCTCAATTTTATTAATATCTCTTGATCGCACTTTTCCTCTTGCGTATGGGATTATACAATATGTGCAATAATTATTACAGCCATCCTCAATTTTTACATTGGCGCGAATTCGGCTCTGCACTGCGGTATTTGCAATTTCCTCAAAGGCAGTTTCTTCCATAATATCCCCGCAGGAGATAATCTGTTTCTTGTTTAAAAGGGCCTCTTCAATAAGGTCAACAATCCTGTTTTTTCCGCTGTTGCCTATGACGATGTCCACTCCCGAAATTTCTTTAATTTTCTCGGTTTCCGTCTGGGCAAGGCAACCCGTTACAACTATAAGGGCATCACTGTTTTCCCTTATGGCTTTTCCTATTGCCTGCCTTGATTTCTGAGCCCCTGTCCCTGTTACTGTGCAGGTATTTATAACATAAATATCAGCGGTGCCCTCTTCCGCTATTTCATATCCTTTATCGGCGAAAAGCTTTCCCATGGCATCGCTCTCATATGTATTTGTCTTGCAGCCAAGTGTTATGAATTTTACCCGCATTTTTAAAAAACTCCCAATCTGACGAAAAATCACTTACTTTTTCTTATAAAATTATACACTTTTTTATTGACTAATGCAAGAAAAATATGTATAATAGTAAGGAAGAAATTTTAGGGAGGTGAAAAATGAGATGACTTTTAATGTACTTTTAAGCTCAATCAATGATGTTAAAAACTTCGTAAACATTGTTAGTAAGTATGATTACGAAATCGACTTAGCTTCAGGACGATATGTTGTTGATGCAAAATCCATTATGGGTATATTCAGTCTTGATTTAAGCAAGCCGATTACAGTTGAAATTCACTCAGACGATTGCGCTGACTTAGCTGACGAACTTAAACCATTCGCTCAGTAACCTTTAATTAAAAAATACGCGCAGACCGAAGGCTTTCCTCTTCTTAAAAGGAAAGGGGGAAAGGCTCTTGGTTTTTTGTGCTTTTTTATATGATATAGGATGATTTTATGGATGTCCGCAAAAAGTTTATGAAAGAAGCTCTTAAAGAGGCTAAAAAATCCTACGAAAAGGGCGAAACACCAATCGGTGCCGTTATTGTTAAAGACGGAAAGATTATCGCAAGGGGACACAACAAGCGGGAAACCAAAAAGAACGCCCTTTGCCACGCTGAGATAATCGCCATAAACAAGGCTTGCCGAAAGCTTGGGGGTTGGAGGCTTTTTCAGTGTGATATGTATGTTACCTTAGAGCCCTGCTTAATGTGTGCAGGGGCAATCGTTCAGTCCCGAATCAAAAACCTTTATTTCGGGGCATACGATAAAAAAGGCGGAGCCGTTGGCTCACTTATAGACATCCCCGCTCTTGATGGGATTACCCAAGTGGTAAGCACTGAGGGCGGAATTTTAGAAGACGAATGCTCGAAAATCTTAAAAGACTTTTTCAAAGAGCTTCGCAAAACCAAATCTGCAAATGATTAAATTTTTATATACTTTTTAGGAGGAACTAAAATGGCAAAATTCGTTTATCTTTTTAGTGAAGGTGACGCATCTATGCGTGAACTCCTCGGCGGTAAAGGTGCTAACCTCGCTGAGATGACAAAAATCGGTCTCCCTGTTCCTCAGGGTTTCACGGTTTCAACAGAGGCTTGTACTCAGTATTATGAAGACGGCCGTAAAATTAACGATGCTATCCAGGCTGAAATTATGGAAAACATCGTTAAGATGGAAGCTATCTGCGGTAAGAAGTTCGGCGACAAAGAAAACCCACTTCTCGTTTCCGTTAGATCCGGTGCAAGAGCTTCTATGCCTGGTATGATGGACACAATCTTAAACCTTGGTCTTAACGAAGATGTTGTTGAAGCAATGTCAGCAAAATCAGGTAACCCTCGTTGGGCTTGGGACTGTTACAGAAGATTTATCCAGATGTATTCCGATGTTGTTATGGAAGTTGGTAAGAAATACTTTGAACAGCTCATCGACGAAATGAAGGAAAAGAAAGGCGTAACTCAGGATATCGAGCTTACAGCTGAAGACCTTAAAGAGCTTGCTATGGCATTTAAGGCTGAATACAAGAACAAAATCGGTAAAGACTTCCCAGCTGATCCAAAGGAACAGTTAATGGGTGCTGTTGAAGCCGTATTCCGTTCATGGGATAACCCAAGAGCTAATGTTTACCGCCGTGATAACGATATCCCTTATTCTTGGGGTACAGCTGTTAACGTACAGATGATGGCATTCGGTAACATGGGTGACGACTGCGGTACAGGTGTTGCATTTACTCGTGACCCTGCTACTGGTGAAAGAGGCTTAATGGGTGAATTCTTAGTAAACGCTCAGGGCGAAGATGTTGTTGCTGGTGTTAGAACACCAATGCCAATCGCTCAGATGGCTGACAAGTTCCCAGAAGCTTTTGATGAATTCAATAAGGTTTGTGCAATCTTAGAAGACCATTACAGAGATATGCAGGATATGGAATTCACAATTGAAAACAGAAAGCTTTATATGCTCCAGACAAGAAACGGTAAGAGAACAGCTAAGGCTGCTCTTAAAATCGCTTGTGACTTAGTTGACGAGGGAATGATCGATAAGAAGAAGGCTGTTGCTATGATCGACCCAAGAAACCTCGACACACTTTTACACCCACAGTTTGATGCTAAAGCTTTAAAGGCTGCAACTCCTATGGGCAGAGGTCTTGGTGCTTCTCCTGGTGCTGCTTGCGGTAAGATAGTATTCACAGCTGAAGATGCTGAAGCTTGGAACGCAAGAGGCGAAAAGGTTATCCTCGTTCGTCTTGAAACATCTCCTGAAGATATTACAGGTATGAAGGCTTCTCAGGGTATCCTCACCGTTCGTGGCGGTATGACCTCTCACGCAGCCGTTGTTGCTAAGTCGGAGGCCAAGGGTCTTAGGAAGACAACAATGGGCAC
>JAZSPE010000151.1:0-17722 GCA_045537265.1 Clostridia bacterium
TAGCCTGCCACAACCCCTCTTATGTTGAAAAAGGCTATAAGATGGTCAATGATGTTAAGCCCGGCGGCGTATTCCTCATTAACTGCCAGTGGAATCTGGACGAGCTGAGTGCTCATATGCCTGCTGAAGCAAAGCGTTACATTGCTAAAAACAACATTCAGCTTTACACCGTTAACGCTATTGACCTTGCCGCACAAATCGGTCTTGGCAAACGCACTAACACTGTTTTACAGTCTGCATTCTTCTCCCTTTCCAAGGTTCTTCCCGCTGAGGAAGCAATCGGCTATATGAAGGAAAAGGCCCAGAAGTTTATGAAGAAGGGTAAAGAAATCGTTGAAATGAACGAGAAGGCTATTGATGCCGGTGCTTCTGCTTATGTTAAGATTGACGTTCCCGCTGATTGGGCAAACGCAACCGATGACAAGAAGGCTGAAACCAAGGCTGATGCTTCCAAGCTCATTAAGATGGTTGACGGCATTATGAAGCCCGTTGGTCTCATGGACGGCGATTCTCTCCCCGTTTCCGCATTTATGGACCACGCTGACGGTACCTTTGAGCAGGGCGCTTCCGCACACGAAAAGCGCGGCGTTGCTGTTATGGTTCCCGAATGGAATAATGAAACCTGTATCGGTTGTAACAAGTGCGCATTTGTTTGCCCCCACGCTACCATTCGCCCCTTTGCATTATCTGCTGAGGAAAAGGCAGCTGCTCCCGCAAACACTCGTTACGCTGTTAAAGAAAAGCTTGCAACCAACAAGGGTTACTCTTACACAATGACCGTTTCTCCCCTTGACTGTATGGGATGCGGCGTTTGCGTAGGCGAATGTCCCACCAATTCTCTTAAGATGGTTGCTCAAGGCTCACAGCTTGCTGAACAGGATGTATTTGATTACTGTGTTGCTAACGTTACTGAAAAAGAAGGCCTTGCATCTGATGCAAACGTTATTTCTTCTCAGTACAAAAAGCCTCTCCTTGAGTTCTCCGGCTCCTGCGCAGGTTGTGCAGAAACCGCTTATGCCCGTCTCGTTACCCAGCTCTTCGGCGATAAGATGTACATCTCCAACGCTACCGGATGTTCTTCAATTTGGGGCGGCCCTGCTGCTACATCTCCCTACACCGTAAACGCTAAGGGTCACGGTCCTGCTTGGGCTAACTCCCTCTTTGAGGATAACGCAGAGCACGGCTTTGGTATGTACCTCGGCCAGAAGGCTCTCCGCGATGGCCTTATTGCACAGGTTAAGGAAATGGCCGAGTCCGACAAGGCAAGCGATGCCTTCAAGGCTGCAGCTGATGCTTACCTTGCAACTCTTGATGACACAAATAAGAACGCTGCCGCTACCGAGGCTCTTATTGCTGAGATTGAGAAGGCTGCCGCACAAGGCTGCCCCACCGCTCCTGCAATCCTTACCAAGAAAGAATATCTTGCTAAGAAATCCGTTTGGATTTTCGGTGGCGACGGTTGGGCTTACGACATCGGCTTCGGCGGTGTTGACCATGTTCTCGCTGCAGGCGAAAATGTAAACATTATGGTATTTGATACCGAGGTTTACTCCAACACAGGCGGTCAGGCTTCCAAGGCTTCTAACATTGGTCAGGTTGCACAGTTCGCTGCTGCAGGTAAGGCAATCAACAAGAAGAGCCTTGCTGAAATCGCAATGTCCTACGGCTATGTTTATGTAGCACAAATTGCAATGGGCGCTGATATGAACCAGACCCTTAAGGCAATTAAGGAAGCTGAAGCTTACAACGGTCCTTCCATCATCATCTGCTACTCACCTTGCGAAATGCACTCTATTAAGGGTGGTATGGTTAACTGCCAGAACGAGATGAGAAAGGCTGTTGCCTGCGGATATTGGGACCTCTTCCGTTATAACCCTGCATTAAAGGCACAGGGCAAGAACCCCTTCACTGTTGACAGCAAGCCTGCAACTGCTGATTATAAGGAGTTCATTATGGGTGAGGCTCGTTACTCATCCCTTACCCGCTCCTTCCCCGAGCGCGCAGAGCAGCTCTTTGATAAAGCTGCTGAAGCTGCAAAGGCTCGCCGCGCTCACCTTGAAAAGCTTGTTGCCCTCTACAGCAACGAAGACTAATTAAAGGTTAAATCTAAAAATCCCGTGGCAATAGCCACGGGATTTGTTTTTTTAAGCCTTCCCCTTTTGAGGGGAAGGGGGACCGCAACTGCGGTGGATGAGGTGGTTAATTTCAGACAATAATGTTTGTTTTTACAACTACACCTCATCGGTCATGATTTGACAGCTTCTCCTCAAGGGGAAGCCATCAATGTAACAAACCAAAAACGCACGGTTTTAAGCCTCTTTCAATACAAAAAACACGCGCAAGGTTTTCCTTGCGCGTGTTAAATTTTATACCTTAACTTTAAGGGTTACAATTTCAAAGCCGCCAACCTTAAGGCAAACCTTGCCGTTTTTAATTTCCAGCTTTTCGGTTTCGTTTTCCATCATATCGCAGATATAAACCTCTTTTGCAGGTATACCAAGGGTTACCTCTAAATCGGTTCTGATATTTGCGGATTCATACAAACGAATAATAGTGTCCTCGCCATATTCAGCCTGCTTAACGGTTTCGCAGATAACATTTTCACTGTTTACCGTTACTGCCGAGAAGGCTACGGGCAGACTATCCTTTTCTCCCTTGGCAGGAATAGCTACCATAGGATAATTTAGATAATAAGCCTGCTTTATAACATCACATTCGCTAAATGAGCAGTTATGCGGCATAATGGAGTAGGTGCAAACACTTTCTCCTTGGTCGGCATCGGGATAGGGATAGGTGGGGGCGCGAAGGAGGGATAACTGCATAACGCCATCGTGGATATCGTGACCATACTTGCAGTCGTTCATAAGGGATACGCCATAGCCGCCCTCGGAAATATCGGCATATTTATGGGCGCAAACCTCAAAACGAGCGGCATCCCAAGATGTGTTTTTATGGGTTGGGCGCTGTACCGAGCCGAACTGAACATCAAAGGTTGCCGAGTTTGTGTTAACATCAACGGGGAATGCAGTTTTGAGCATTTGATGCTTATTATGCCAATCAACCTTAGTGTCAAAATCAATGCGGCAAACATTTTCATAAAACCAGATTGTTTGCTTTATGGTTGATTTCATAAAGGGGCGAACGATGGTAATGCCGAGGCGCACGCCATCATTAACAATTTCTACATCAGAAAAAGCGGTAACGGCTTTATATTCCTCGCAGGAATGGGGCTGCCATTCCCAAGCGTCATAAACATCGGGATAGTCGGCATAAATGCGAATTTCGTTACCTACAGTTCCCGGCTTTAAAACCTCGCGGTTAGCGCGCTTATCAAAAATAGAAACAATCTGCCAGCAATCATCAAAGGCAACACGCAAATGGGGAGTTTCAATAACCTTGCCATCAACTTTAATAGTGTTTGTGTCAACAAAGGCGTTTGTTGCAAGATAGCCTTTAGGCGAAATCTTTTCCTTTGTGTAAACGGTTTTGCCGTTTACCTGAACCAGACCCTGCGTGTTAAAGGAATGGGGGTTAAACACAACCCAGCCGCGCTTTGCATCGATTTTTTCGGCAATGCAGCCGCGAACACCGTCAGCAATGCTATCGCCAATGCTCTTAATTTTAGCGTAATCAAAGTCGCTTTGGTCATAAACCTCTTTAATGGATGAGCCGGGGATAATATCGTGGAACTGGTTGGTTAAAATATCCAGCCAGCCCTCGCGAAGCTTTGCCTTGGGGAAGGGCTCGTTCAAAAGTTTATCGGCAGTAATGCCGAGCAGCTCGGCATCCTGGAATAAAAATTCGCTCTTTCTGTTGTTGCGTTTGTTCTTGGCAATGGAGGTGTATGTACCGCGATGGAACTCAAGATAAAGCTCGCCGTTCCAGCAAGGAACATCGGTGCGGCTTTCGAGATTTTTCTCCAGGCGTTTCAGGTAATCTCCCGCAAATTCAATTTTAAGGTTGGGCGAGCCGGGAACGCCGCGAGCAGCACGCCTTGCAAGCTCAAGATGACCCGGGGTAGGACCGCCGCCGCCATCGCCGTGGCCGAAGGTAAGGAGGGCCTCATCGCTCAAATTCTTTTGGGTCATACGCTTATATGTTCCGTTAACCATTTTGGCGCCTGTATGTCCAACATAGGTGCAAAGGTTGGAGGATTTTCCGCCCTCATCATCGGTGGCAGTAATAAAATGAGTGTTTATAGCGGTGCCGTCAAGGCCAACCCAGCGGAAGGTGTCATAGGGCATACGGTTGGTATCGTTCCAGGAAATCTTTTGGGTTACAAACCAATCAACGCCGCATTTTTTAAGGATTTGTGGCAGTGCCGCAGTGTAGCCGAAAACATCGGGGAGCCAAAGCACCCTGTTATCAACACCGAACTCCTCTTTAAAGAAGTTCTTGCCGTAAAGCACCTGCCTTATAAGGCTTTCGCCGGAGGATAAATTGCAATCGGCCTCAACCCACATTGCGCCCTCGCATTCCCAGCGGCCTTCCTTAATGCGCTGGGCAACCTGACTGTAAAGCTCTGGCTCTACCTCTTTAAGATATTTATAAAGCAGTGCCTGGGATGACATAAATTTATATTCGGGGTAGCGCTTCATAAGCTCAAGAACGGTTGAGAATGAGCGCTGAACCTTCTCCCTTGTCTGCCTTAAGGTCCAAAGCCAGGCGCAGTCAATGTGCGTGTGGCCAATGCCTACCGTTGTGGCCTTTTGGGGACAGCAATATTTGCCGTAAAATTCATCCTCTAAAAACCTATGAGCGGCGGCGCAGGAATCATAAAACTCGGCTGAACCTACCTCGCAAAGGTCAAGCATTGAAACAGCGCGCCAAAGGTAGTCGACAATTTTTGCATACTCTATAGACTCATCGTTTAAATAATCCAGCATATCAAAAGGATAAGCAATGTCATAATAAAGGGCAAAGGTGTCCTCCGAGAGTTCGGCAATGCTTACAAAAAGCTTGGCCTTTTCAACGGTAAAGCTTGTGTAGGCATAAATTGCAACATCGGCCTTCTCGCCCTTTTTAAGGGGCACCTCTCTGTGGTTTACATCAAGGCCCTGCACCGTTTTGCCGTTTATATAGAGAATAAGCTGAGGGTTGCAGGCATCCCATCCGCTTTTATCGGTTTCTACAATAAGGTAGGGGTTATCAAAATCGGGGGTAACGGTAAATCTGAACCAAGCGTGGGTGTCATAGCCCTCTCCCCAATCGCCGCCGTTTTCAAAGGGGGTCATGGTGCTTGCATCAGGAACAGTGTTATCTGTTTTATATCCGCAAGAACAGGTCACAATATTTTCAACCTCGCGCTTGTTCTTGTAAATTTGTTCCTCAACTATTTTTTTGTACCGTCGGATTTTTCGGAGCTTATTTTCCATGAGTCTGCTCTCCTTTAGGGAATAAATTTTTCAAAAATAAAGGTTTTAAAACTATTTTTTGTTTTCTCAACCTGCTCTTTTTCGGTGTAGGTCCAGGCAACGGGAAATGCGCCGAGGAATGAGCATAAACATCTGAAAAAATTGTTTTTATATTTATATTCGTAGGCTACAAAATCGGGGCGGGAAAGGAAATTGAAAACAAGAGCTCCCGCCAGCTTTTGGTGAATGGGCTCATTATAAAAGGCCGAAGATAGCTGCCCGCGCATAATATCGGGGCGATTTTTTCGATACCACATCATCATAAGCGGGTTAAAGGACTGTACAAAATATTTTCCCTTGTAATCCTTTAAAATTTCATTAGCGGCAACGCAAAGGGGCTTATAATCGGTAAGAACAGGGCTTTTAAACTCAATAAGTAACGGCACCCTGCCGTCAACTAAATCGAGGCACTCTTTAAGCGTTGGGATTTTCTCGTTCGTTCCCGCCAAATTAAGGCTCTTGATTTCCTCAAGGGTTAAATTTTCAGGTTTTTCATCAACGCCGCACATTCTTTTTAAATTGTCATCGTGAAAAACGATAACAACGTTATCCTTGGTTAAATGGATATCGTTTTCAATAATATATCCCTTTTCTGCCGCCTTGCCAAAGGCCCAAAGGGAGTTTTCGGGAACGCCGTTTAAACCGTGAAGCCCCCTGTGGGCAATGTATTTGCCGGAAATTGCCCTTCTATCGGGGTGGCGGCGCAGGGCCGGGAAAACAAGGAACAAAAGGAGCAAAATTAGAACTCCCAAAATGATTAAAGCAGCTATCATTGTTTAGTCCTCAATGTCAAGTGCCTCAAGGGCATCCTTTTTAGGAGTCGGCCTTGAATCTCCGTGGCGAACAAGGGACATTGTAACAAAGGCAAGAGCCACGAAAACAGTAGCATAGGGGAATAGGGTTGTCATACCGAAATTGTCCATTAAAAGGCCTGAAAGCATCGGGGTAACAATTTGGGCAGCCATTGAGGCGGTGTAGTAAAAACCGGTGTATTTTCCAACATCGCCGCCTGAACACATTTCAACAACCATCGGGAAGGAGTTAACGTTAATGGTTGCCCAGGCAACGCCCGCTAAAACAAAGAATATATTCATAACAAGGGTGGGACTGCCTGCTCTCATAAAGGAGGCGCCAAGGAAGGCACCTGCCAGCATAACAACGCCCGCCATAATGGTTTTCTTGCGGCCGATTTTTGAAGCCACCATACCTGCAGGCAGGTAGGAAACTATCGCCGCGGCTTGGGCTAAAAGCAGGGTTGAATTATAGTCCATTTCCAAAACACGCTGGGCATAGATAGAATATTTTGAGGTTATTGCGTTATAGCCGATATACCAAAGGGCAATGGAGGCGAGAATGAAGATAAGGGACATTTTTTCCTCATTTGAAAGGCCTCTCTTCTCCCCTTCCTCCTTGACTTCTTCCTCAAGGCCCAATCGCAGACTCTCGGCCTGCTGCTCATTAGCCCACTTAACCTCTCTAACGGTTAGCAGGAAAATAACAAGGGCCGCAACCATAAGGCCGGCGACAACGCCATAGAAGGTAAAATAATTCATAAAGCTGTTTTTAACAGCCGAGGTTGCAAACACCATTCCAAGCACTAAAACAATAATTCCGCCTGCGGTGCCCATAAGGTTGATAACGGCGTTGGCCTTGCTGCGCAGCGGTTTTAGGGTAACATCGGGCATAAGGGCAACAGCGGGGGAACGGAAAAGCGCCATTGCTATCAGCACTGCCAAAAGGAAGGCGATAAAAATAAACAGGTTTGCGGGATTTTCAGCCGTTACATCGCTGATGTAGGCCTGCCTTGCAGGCACAACATAGTTTGTGTAAAGGTTTTCCTCTCCCTCGGCATATTTATCTGTGCTTTTAATTGCGGCAAATTCCTCTTTTGTCAGCTTATCCTCTAAAATAAACTTTGTGCCGTCGGGGGTCATAAGCTCGGTGTCGCTCTTTGCATCGTAAACTGTTTGCAGCGCCGCGGGGCTGTCAATTTGAGCAACGTTTTCAATGTTTTTAAACTGTGCGTTATCGGCAAAGGCAAGGCACATTATCATTACGGCGGCAATAATTGTGCCGATAGTGATAAAGGGGGTGCGCCTGCCGTGACGCGACCGACATTTATCCGAAAGGGCGCCAAAAATAGGCAGCATAAAAACGGCAAGAATATTATCAAGCGCCATAATAACGCCCGACCAGGTTTGTGACATACCGAATTTGTTGGTTAAAATAACGGGAATTGTTGCGTCATAGGCCTGCCAGAATGCGCTGATAAGGAAAAAGGCAAAACCCACAAGAATAGTTCTCTTATAATTAAGTTTCATCGCTTTTTTCTTTCCTTTCTTTTCCGTTTGAATTCTACTAAAAGTATACCCTAAAATAAAGTAAAAAACAAGACAGTAATTACCAATATGGTTTTCATTTTTTGCAACAATTATCCACCCGAGCTTTGCGGGTCGATGTGGGCATCGACCCCTACGGTGTTTCCGGGAAAATTTGTTGGTTATTTGTAGGGGTGGGTCTCTGTGCCCTCCCGCAGTTTGTCCTTAAAAAACAACTCCGCTCCGAGATAAAACTCGGAGCGGAGTTTAAATTTGTTTTAGAACCTGATAACTAAATTATCGGTAATTCTAGTTGAGGGAATCGAAAGCAGCTCTGATAGCTTCAATGTCGCCTGCAACCTTAGCATCCCAAAGAGGAATACTAGCGCCACCATCTGAGGAACTATAATATTTATTATAAATATGGGTTCCGTTACACTCGTAGGTAAGATACTCACTGGCGCCATTTGCGGAAATAAATGCACTTCTCTTACCGGGCAAAGCAACGTGACCGTTTGCAGCCGAAAGACCTGCAACATTATTAACAATGGTGGTTAAGAATATGTGGCGGTCGGATGCCTTCTGGTTAGCGTACCAGGAGATTTCATCATAACCATAAACCGCATCATCACTGCCATCTGCCTCAAAGTTGTCAAACTCAAGGAGATAGGGGTAGCAACCGGTAACGAGATAACCCGAAGGAGTTGTATAACCGGTAAAGTTTGTGATATACGCTGCATCGCTTCCGGAAGAGGTGATAAGTCCAACATTCTGGAAGCTCTCTGAGTAAGCATCGCTGCTATTGGCAGTCACAAGGCGTAAGGGAGATGCCGTAAAGTCAACGAGCATTTCAGTTGTATTCTCTTTTGTGAATGCGAAGGTATGGTTATGTCCGTTAACGAGAACGTAACCGCGGCGAGCATGGGTTTTAGCGTAATCTCTTATCTTGGTTAAAACTGTTTTCCAAGAAGCAAGGTCAATTTCACTAATATCATTAGAAATACTTAAACTCTCCGCGCCAATGCGGTACATCTGACCGAAGTGAATTGCCTCAACGCCTGCATCAATGTACTGACAGGCTTTGTAATAAACATACATCTGGAATTCGCTAGAGCCAATGTCGGGAATACTGTTTCCGGTTCCCCACTCGTTCACACCGTATTTACTAGATGACCAATTTTTAGTCAAAGTATGCAGCATACTATCGTAATCGAAGTAGCGGCCTGTCTGAACGGTCTGGCCGAATTCTTTTTGAACCCAATCAGGAATTACGATGCTTTCAACGTTAGCATTTACGTTTTCAAAGATGGCGCCTTCAACGATAACCTCGGGGTCAACCTCGTGAATCTCGGCAATCCAGTTTTTGTAGTTGGTGACATTATCGCCGCTAAGAATATCGTTTTCGTCAAGACCCCAGTTGGCAATGCCACGTGCAAGGTATTTAACGCCTGTCTGGCGAACAAAGTCTTTGGCATTGTAAATTGCGCTGTCACGGTCCTGACCATCAGCAGTGCCGAATGCATCGTAGGAAGCGGCGCGGTTAAGGTAGTTGTTTAAAACGGTGAGTGAAATTGAGCCGCTGAATTCATATTTTGATTCAACCTGTGTGCCGTTTGTTACCTTAATAACATTCTCGCCGTAGATAACATCGCCGTTTGAAAGAATTGCATAAGGAAGGGCTGTACGGGTTTCGCCTGCCTTAATATTTCTAACGGTGTACACTGCTGTTTTGTTGGTGGCGGTGTTGTTGTGCTTCATTTTAAAGGTGTTAGCCTGTGTTGCGCCATCCCACAAAATAAGGTTAGCCTTGTCAACATCCTTACCGAGTAAAATACCGGTTTCTTTAACAGTAACATCGCCGGACATTGCTGTTCTCCAAACAACACTTAAGTTCCAGGTGCCATTAGCATTTGTTGTGATAATGGGCTCATCTGTTACATAAATGTAGGGAGCAATATCTTCTTTAGATGCAGCGTAAACTGCTCTCAGCGCAATGTTTCCGCTTACGAGGAAGGAGAAGGTTGTGCTGTTGGAAACGGTAACGCCCTTAGCGTCAACCCATTTCGAGAATACCTGACCTTCGCTGTTGGTAGCAGGTGCAGAAATTGTTACGCGGTTATCAAACTTGTAGTTATTGGTTGTGGTGTTATCGCCAACAGTGTAGGAAACAGTGTAGGTTACGTTGGGGTCAGAGGTATAAACAGCTTCAACAGTTGTGTCGATGTAAATACCCTCATCATCGTAACCATCCCATTTTACAAACTGGTAACCGGGACGAAGTGTGTCAATGGTGGGAACTGCGCTGTTTGCAGCATCGCCATAGTTTGCAACATCAACTAGCTCATACTTATTAAGATAAGGAACGAGGAACTTAACGCTGGGAGCCAAAGCTTCAGCATAGGCATTGGTAATAGCCTCGCCGCTGTCAAGTTTTACCTTAATGTAGTTTCTGCCTGCAATCGCAGGAATTACGTATCCATAGCAGGTTTTAACAGCCTCAAAGGCCTTGTAGGTGGTGTCATCGGTGCTGTACTCAAAGCTTAAAGCATCGCCGGAATTAAGGGTAAGCATTGTGTTCTCTTTAATCTTGTAGATTACAAAAGCGCCATCTGCCTTTGCCTTAATACCTGCGCCTTTTTCAAGCTGGGTATTAGCCTGATTATAAATGTTTAATTCCGCCTTGGAAGCATTTATAATATTTGCGCTGTCAAGTTTGGTGTAATCAACATCGGGACCGGGCTTTGTGCCGGAAGCATACTTAACATTGTAAAGGTAAGCAACATCGTTTCCGCACATAATATCGCCGCTGTCATAGAAGCTAACATCTTTAATGTAGGCTGAATGGTTTTCTGCTCCGCCGGTAATAGGATGTGTACCCTTATTAGGGAAGGTAATCTTAACATAATTGCAGTCGGTGGGAACCTGGTAACCAATAACAGCATCGGCTTCCTTACCCTCGGTTGTCACTGCATTGCTATAAGTACCGTCTATTGTTGCACAGGATGAAACAACAAACTCAAATGTTGTGCCTGCTTCTTTCCAAGTCTGTCTTGTAGATAATGCAGGCAATTTTACGTCTGCAACAAATGTTGTGCCGGGCTTAACCTGATAGATAAGATAGAAATCTTTACTACCCCATGCATCTTGGTTCCATGCAGAAGTTAAACCGCTTACAACCGACTCATAAACAACCGCATCGCTGCTGTTTCCTACAATACCAAGGTGAGAATAGTTCCAAGAACCAATGCCAGGTCCGCTCCAACCAGTGGTGTTAGCATAGAAATCGCTGGTGTAATCATAAGTTTTGAGAGCTCCAGCTGAAAATCCGCCTGTTTGAGGTAATTCAATCTTAACCTGGCTGCAATTAGCGGGAATGTCAACACCAAGTGAGCCGAAGCCAAAGGTGTCGTAGCTAGAGGCATCGCCGTTAAGGCTTAAACTATCGGAATCGGTTTTGCCGATATATGTCCAAGGGCTGTTTTCATCTGCTCTGCCGTAAACAAAGAATTCAAATTCGGCAAGGTCAGCCCTTCCAAAGCCGCCCATAAGATTAAGGTTAGCGCTGGTTTCAGACATTTCAATTGCCTTTTTACGCATGCTGAAATCAAAGGTTAAGGGTGTACCGGGGATAACGTCATAAATAACGTAGGGTCTTTCCTTTGTACCTGCCAGCATTTGGGTGTTGCCACCTAAATGGCCCCAGGCACCTGCGAATGCGGTGTTATTTTCTGCATTAGCAGTTGTTTCAACACCTACACCTGTTGTAGAGGTTGCTTTATTTGCATCGGCGTCGGTGGTGTAAATGTAAGCAGAGGGGTCAACTTTTATACCTGTTGCATATTTTACATTGTAAAGATAGGCAGCATCGTTACCTGCTGCGATACCTGTACCTTGGTAGTAGGTAACATCTTTAATGTAGGCATTATGGTTTTCTGCTCCATTTGTAATAGGATGTGTACCCTTATTAGGGAAGGTAATCTTAACATAATTGCAACCTGCGGGAACCTGGTAACCGATAACAGCATCGGCTTCCTTACCCTCGGTTGTTACTGCATTTGAATAAGTGCCGTCAATTGTTGCACAGGATGAAACGGTAAACTCGAATGTTGTGCCTTGACTTGCCCAACCTTGCCTTGTGGATAAAGCGGGCAATTTGACGTTTGCAATGAAGGTGCTACCGGGATTAACCTGATAGATAAGATAGAAATCTTTACTACCCCATGCAGCTTGGTTCCACGTGGAAGCTACACCGTTTATAACCGGCTCATAACATACCTGATCACTACTTGCACCTGCAAGACCAAAACGCGAATAGTTCCAAGAACCGATATTAGGTCCGCCCCAAGATCCCCAAAGGTTTTGGTCGGAATATGTCGCTGTGGTGTAATCATAGGTATATGGTTCATTGTATGTATATGCACCTGTGCCGGGCAATGCAACTTTAATTTGATTAACGTTTGCGGGAACTTCAACGCTGAATGAACCAACACCGTATCTTGTGTTGGCTTCATAGGTTGTTAAGCTATCGGAATTGGTTTTGCCGATATAGCTCCAAGAGCTGTTTTCATCTGTTCTGCCATAAACATAGAATTCGTATTCTTTAAGGTCCTCTCTTCCAAGACCGCCCCTAATGTTAACGGCGGCACTGGATTCGGACTGACCTGCAGCTTGTGGGTCCATACTGAAATCAAAGCTGAAGGTAGAACCGGGGATAACATTATAAACAGCGTAAGGACGCTCGAGTGTACCTGCAAGCATTTTGGGGTTAGCACCATCGCCGCCAACTAAATAGCCATAGTCGCCTATAAAGCCTGTAACACCATCAAATGAACCTGTAGCTGTATTGCTTGTAGCGGTTGTTTTATTTGCACCTGTATCGGTGGTGTAAACATACTCTACAGAATCTGAAGATGAATCTTTGGCAGGAGCGGTGTAAACATTGTTAGCATTGGCAACCGATACTTTTCTGATGTAAATACAGTCGTTAAAGCCGCAATAAGTGCTATTATCTGCCAAATAACCTACGCCTGTGATGCCAAAGGAAACTCTGACATAGTTTGCATCGTTAGGAACAAGATAGCTTACATCAAAGATTTTACGGTCACCATCGTTTACACTTGTTTCGGCATAGCCTGATTCGGTTTCGTAAGCGTTGGTCCAGTTTACGTTATCGGTTGAAGACTCAATGATGAATTCCATACTAGAGCCATCGGTAACGTTTGCTTCATAGCAACCCTTGGTGTTACCTGTCCAGGTTGCAATTCTTACGGCATATTCGAGGTTGAACATTTTGCCGCCTTCAACAGCATATTGAATGGAGAAATGACCCTTTGCATAGGGGTCTTCAGTGTTTTGGGCCGCAGCGTTTACAAGGTTCTTGCCATTTGTCCAAGGAATGGTTATACCGAGGCTGTTGCCCGTATCCTGTGACAAATTGCTTGTGCCTGCTGGTTGTGGGTTATCCCAGTAAGCGATGCTTGTGTAATCACGGGTGTAATCAGCCTCTGCTGCCACATAAGGAGTGAATACCATATCGTTAAAGAAGGCGGCATCGTTGCCGTTTACATCGGTATATGAGAAGCCTTCTACAGAGCCAACTCTACCCTTTTGAGGATAAACAATTCTTACATAAATATGGTCTTTAGGAAGATAGAAGTTAAAGATGGGGGTGTGAGTTCCGCCACAGGAGTAAGGCATAGGAGCCCACTCGGTCCAGGTAGATTCATCATCTAACAAGGTTGCAGAGGAATAAACGCGGATTCTTGCCTGGTCGGCAGAATCAAGCTCACCATTGCTAACCAGCGCATCACCAAGAGCCTTCATAAACCAGTTGTTGGTGGTTTCAAGATAGAAACGGCTGCCGGGGGCTACCATAGCAATATAAGAGCGGTCTTTTAATTCAAAATCGCCCCATGTGCTGTTTTGCAACATACCGTAGTTAGAGGTTGCGGCACTGGTACCACTGCTTACAGAAGTGTCCATATTAACAAAATCGGGGTAAGCAATGAAATGCTCTTCATAGAGCTCCTTTTGTCTTGCAAAGGCCATTGCTTCAAAGAGTGTCTGGCCATTAACGGCATAATTCTCAACAGGGGTGAATGTAACGCCGTAAACCAAAACATCAGAGCTGGGCTCAACATCAACAGTCTTGGAAGCCATTGATAAAGGATACTCGGCCTTTACAAAGTTGGTTTGACGGCCTACATTATCAATGGTGTAAACATAGCTGTTGTAGCTGTTCCAGGTTTCTTGCATTGAAGCCCAAATGCCTGCGGAATTTCTTTCGGCAGAAACGGGAATCCAGGTAACGCCATCATTAGAAACATAGAAATTTAAAACTAACTCGTCGGCGTCACGGTTCTTATGAACGGCGGAAGCCAGTTCGAAAGAGGTTCCGGGGGTTACATTATAAATAATGTAGGGATGAATATCTTCTCTTTCAGCGCCAACAGCGGTGCCGCCGAAGAAATCGTGCGAAATGCCCAAAGCACCCCAGGCAACATCAAGGCCCATGGAATTCCAAATTCCTAAGGCCTTAAGGCCGTTGGTGCCAAAGTCGGTACTGCCAACATCCCAAACGCGGGTGTCGTTAATGCCGGTATCATTACCTAAGCCGTTAAGCACCTCCTCGTAATCATACGTTGTTGCTACAACTTCAGCCTTTACGTTAGGCGCAAAATTTTCTGTGGGCAAAATGAGAGAAAAAATGCCCATTACAAGGACAACAGACAAAAAAATGCTAATCATTTTTTTTGAAAGTTTTCTCATACTCTTCTCCTCCAATGAAAAAAATTTTAAAAAAACAACTCGTAATGAAACGCAAAATCACTATACTCACATTTTATTTTGACAACTCTTCTTTTAGGCGATTTCTTAATTAAAATCGGCAAAAAAATGTGCAAATAATGACACAGCGCCCATTATTCATAAATAAATGTTATCAAATTTTTTCAGAAAAGTAAATAAATTCCGCCCAAGTTCGCAATAAATGTATAGTCACGATAGAATTGCCCTCCACTGCCGCCCACATTTTTATAAAAAGGCAAAACCCACAAGAATAGTTCTCTTATAATTAAGTTTCATTGCTTTTTTCTTTCCTTTCTTTTCCGTTTGATTTCTACTAAAATTACACCCTAAAATACGGTAAAAAAGCAAGACACTGTTTCAAAAAGAGAACACCCACCACGTTTATAACGCGGTGGGTGTTTTTTAAATGTTTACGGGGATGTAAATTTTATGCCCGTAAGTTTTCCATAATCGTTTCCGCTTGGACCTGATGAACTTTTGCCCTTTTGCGGGAAGGTGATTTTGAGATACTTACAGCCACTTGGCATCTCGTATAGGATATTAATATTGTCGGTTGTGTAGCTTTCAGTGGTTACCGCATCGCCCCAACCGTCCGAAATGGAGGCTGAGCTTTCAATTGTAAACTCAAAGGTTTTACCGCTGAAGTATGTGTTTATTTTGCTCTGATTAAGATACAAATCAACACTAGCCACAGTGCCGGGCTTAACCTCATAAATCACATAGGCTGCCTCGTTGGCATCATCCCAATCCACAGTGAAAAGACTGCTGTAAGGGGGTTGAATTCCTTTAAACAAAATATTGCCGTCACTCTCGTTATTACAAAGCGAAAAATCACCGCCAACAGCATATATTCCATATTCTTTCTTGTTGGAATCGCTAATAGCAATATTGGTGCCGCTGTATGCAGTGTAGTCATACTCAGTTCCGTAAGAACCGATATTCTTCCAAGCTGCGGCAACAGCCTCAACATCTCCTGCAGTGCGGATATCCCAGTAACCGATTTGATATCCCTTTTCGTAATTCACATTTACTGTGCCTTCCGGATCGTTACTATCCCAGTATGGGAAATCATAAATATAACTATTAACCCAACCTAATTCAAGGTATTCGCTGCAGCCTGTTGCTGAAATGTATGCCGTTCTCTTGCCCACAAGACAAACATGGCCATTGGGAGCCGATGCAAGGTTTTTAACCTGCAAACTGATGTCAGTCAGGAACTGGTGTCTATATGATGCAGGCTGGTTAACATACCAGGAAATTTCATCGTATCCCCAAATTCCTGTAGCCTTGTCAAGAGCATCTACGTCATGAACGCCCCAGTTATCAAATTCCAGCATGTAGGGATAGTTCTCATATTCGTAATTCGAGGGTGAAGTCTTATTAGCGGCATTTGCCTGGCGTTGAGCGTCGTAAGGTGCATCACTTAAGTCTAACGAAAGCACACAAACCTGTGGATTCTCTTCGGTTGCCGCATGGTCAGTGCCCTCTGCCACAATGCGCAAGGGGAATATATTGAAGTCAACAAGCATTTTGTTCGCATCATCGCTTCGGGTCAGATTCTGGTCAGGATAGTGACCGTTAACGATAAGATAACCGCGGCGAGCATGGTCCTTGGCATAATCGGTTATCTTATCGATAACCGTGGTCCAGGCATCATTATCGTAACCGTCGCTACTGTAGGAAACTTTAGTTACGTAACTTAAACTGTCCCAATCCCATTCTTTTGTCTCATTACGTGTTGTTAAAGCACTAATCAGATTCATTTGACCAAAGTGAATTGCCTCAACACCCATATTGATGTAATTAACCGCTCTATAATAAACGAACATCTGGAATTCCTGGGTTGAAATGCTGGGCACATGACGGTTAGTTCCCCAGTTATTATTCAAATAACCGTTTTGGTGCTTCATAAGGTCGTAATCAAAATTACGCTCCTCGGCCTCCAATCCGAATGCCTCAAATACCCAAGCAGGAATAGCAATTTCATTCATTTCGGGACCGCAGGTTTCGAAAATACAGGCCTCAAAAATAATTTCGGGGTCCATTTGGTGAATCTGCTCAATGCCGTCCTCATACTCAGCGTAGCGGCTTTCCTCGGTGGCACTGGGGAACCAAGTGCTAAGACCACGGGAAATATATTTAACACCTGTCTGACGGATAACATCCTTAGTGGCATAAATTTCTTGAGCGATTGTGCTTCCCCTCATGGTTTCAAAGGCGCAGTAGGTCATGGCGCGGTCAAGATAGTTTGAAAGCACATCGGGAGAAACTGAACCGTTAAACTCAAACTCGGAGCTAACTTTAACGCCGCCTCGGGATTTAACCATATTACCGTAAATCACGGAACCGTCGGAAAGCATTGCATAGGGTCTTGCGGCACGAACCTTATCGGCCTTAATGTTATTAACGGTATACATCGCTGTTTTATTGGCAGAGATGTTGCTGTGAATCATCTTGTAGGTGTTTTCCTGAACCTTGCCATCCCACAAAACGAGATTTGCGCTATCCACATCGGTGCCGAGAATTATGCCGGACTCTTTGATTGTAAGGTTATCAGGTATAACAACTCTCCAAACAACGGACATATTCCAAGTGCCGTTTATGTTTGTGGTAATGATAGGATCGGATGTTGTGTAAATGTAAGGGTCAATGTCCTCCTTTGAATCGGCGTAAACCGCTCTTGCCTCAAGATTACCGCTGGCAAGGAACGAGTAGGTGGACTTATCAGAAATAATGCTGCCGTTTTTATCAACCCAGTAGTTAAACACGAAGGTGCCGTTGTCATTGGTATGGGAATCAGGTGCTTTAATTGTAACGCGGTCGTCAAAACGAACCTGAACAGATTTTGTGCCCTCTGCCTGTACCGCATCTCCGGCATAGGCTATTGCACCCTCAGAGCCATCAGCAAAACTAATGGTAAATAAATTATCATTATCCTTTTCATACTGTGCTTCGTAAATAGTATCGATATAAACAGGCTCTGTCAATGCCGGGGCCCAACCGGTTAACTTATAACCCGGGCGGTTGCCAAAGGCAGGAGGTGTGATTTTATTTACACCATAGGCATCAGCCTCAACAGTCGTTGTGTTGCCTACATAGTTTTCAAATGTGAGTGTGGGAGCGATAAGCTGGCAGGCAACGCCCTGAATGGTATCGCCATTGTCAAGGGAAACCTTAACATAC
>JAZSPE010000019.1:0-9287 GCA_045537265.1 Clostridia bacterium
GACACTCCGGGATTTTTTGATTTTGAAGGCGAGCTTCAACAGGGCGTTCGTGTTGCAGATGCGGCAATTATCGTTTTAAGCGGTAAGTCAGGTCTTACTGTTGGTGCTGAAAAAGCATGGAAATATGCTGAAAAACATAAATTACCTAAAATCTTTTTCATAAATAAGGTTGACGATGAAAGAGTTGACTATTACAAGGTTTTAGATCAGTTAAGAGAAAAATACGGAAAGAGAATTGCTCCATTCCAGATTCCTATCAGAGAAGGAGAAAAAATAACCGGTTTTGTTAATGTTGTTGAGAAGGAAGCGAGAAAGTTCCAGGGTGACAGAACTGTTACAGCATCTATCCCAGAGGAAATGGCTGCTGATATCGAACCAATCCGCAATATGATTAACGAAGCTGTTGCAGAAAGCTCCGAGGAGCTTATGGATAGATTCTTCGCAGGAGAAGAGTTTACTCTTGAAGAAACATATGCCGCTCTCCGCAGTGGTGTTGCAAGTGGCGAAATTGTTCCGGTTCTTTGCGGAAGTGCTTATAATAAGCTTGGCATTTCATCTCTTATGAATGCAATCCTCGCTTATTTCCCAGCTCCTGATACTGATGAATATATTCCTGCTAAGAAGACTGATGGCTCGGAAGCAAGAAGAAAAGTAAGCGTTAATGATCCGCTCGCTGCTCTTGTATTTAAAACTATTGCCGATCCATATGTTGGCAAGCTTTCATATTTCAAGGTTTATTCAGGCACAATGACACCTGATACAACAGTTTACAATCCTAACAAGGAAAAGAACGAAAGAATAGGTAAAATCTTTACTTTAATCGGCAAAAAACAGACAGAAGTTGAAAAACTTTCTGCGGGTGACATTGGAGCTGTTGCAAAGCTCGCATACACAGAAACAGGAGACACTCTTTGTAGCCTTTCTGACCATGTTATCTTAGAGGGAATAGAATTCATTAAACCTAATATGTCCTTAGCGGTTGTTCCAAAGGCAAAGGGCGACGAAGAAAAAATCAGTCAGGGTCTTAACCGTCTTATGGACGAAGACAAAACCTTTGCTGTTGAAAACAATGTTGAGACACATCAGCAGGTTATCAAAGGTCTTGGCGACCAGCATATCGATATCTTGGTAAGCAAACTTAAAAACAAATTTGGTGTTGAGGTTACTCTTGAACCACCAAAAGTTCCTTATCGCGAAACAATAAGAAAAACTGTTAAAGTAGAAGGAAAGCATAAAAAGCAATCCGGCGGACACGGACAATATGGTCATGTTTGGATTGAGTTTGAGCCATGTGAAAGCGAAACACTTGTTTTTGAAGAAAAAGTGTTCGGCGGAAGCGTTCCTAAGAACTATTTCCCGGCAGTTGAAAAAGGCTTACAGGAAAGTATGCAAAAAGGCGTTTTAGCAGGATATCCTGTTGTTAACCTTAAAGCTACTCTTCTTGACGGCTCATACCATCCGGTTGACTCCTCAGAAATGGCGTTTAAGACAGCAGCTTCACTCGCATTTAAAGCAGGTCTTGAACAGGCTTCTCCGGTTCTTTTAGAACCAATCGGACACCTAAGCGTAATCGTTCCTGATGGTTATACAGGCGATATCATTGGGGATATTAATAAGAGAAGAGGCCAGATGCTTGGCATGACTCCTCAGGGAGAAGGAATAACACTTATCGAAGGAGAAATTCCTGTTGCTGAGATGTATTCTTACGCAAACGACCTTCGCTCATTAACACAAGGCAGAGGCGAATTTACCTTTGAATTTGAGCGTTATCAAGAAGCCCCTCAGAATGTTGCCGAAAAGGTAATTGCTGAAAATAAATAGTTAAATTACTGACACCGCATTTGCGGTGTCAGTTTTTCTTGACAAAGAGTTATAAATGTTGTAATATTTTTACAAACCGATTAAGAAGTGAAAATAATGAACAAAGCTATACTCAAATATGTTGTAACTCTAAAAGACGACGGAAAAACAGTAGAGAAAATCTGCAAAGCCAGACTTAATATTTCATCTAAGCTATTCGTTTTTCTTAAATTAAACGGTAAACTAACTTTAAATGGGGAAATCTGCAAAAGCATAGATATTGTCAAAGCTAACGATATTCTTAAAGTAGATGTAACAGAGGAAGAGCCGTCTTTAAATATAGTTCCAACTAACATTCCCATCGAAATTCTATATGAAGATGATTTTATTTTAGTTATAAATAAGACAAGAAATATGAGCGTTCATCCTTGTATGGGAGATTATGAGAACACTCTCGCAAACGCAATAACATATTATTGGGCACAAAGAGGGGAAAAACATAAATTCCACGCCGTAAACAGAATTGATAAAGATACCTCGGGGGTATGCGTCATTGCAAAAAATCAGTTTGCCCATGGGGTTTTATCCACGCAAATCAAAAACAAAAGCTTTCAGCGAAAATATATGGCGATTGTGCATGGAAATATAAGTCCTGACCACGGAATAATTGATATGCCTATAAAGAGGAAAAAAGAGAGTGTCATTAAGCGCATCGTGGCAGAAGACGGAAAAGAAGCCGTAACCGAGTATAAAACCGTTAAAAAGGGCAAAAAATACTCTTTGGTAGATATAGTCCTGCACACAGGAAGGACTCACCAGATAAGAGTTCATTTTTCCCATATAGGAAATCCGCTGCTTGGGGACTGGCTTTACGGCAGCGGCGATGAGGAGAGAGAAATAGCGAAAGGACACCTGCTTCACGCCTATTATGTTGAATTTTTTCATCCAGCAACAAAAGAGAAAATGGTTTTTAATTTACCACTACCTGACGATATGTCCCGTATCGACATTTAAATTGCCTATTATATAGTATAAAAATCAAAAAAACTGTTGACATATGAAGAAATTTAGGGTATTCTATATATAAGTGTTTAACGAAGAGAAGCTTTAAAAAGCTTAAAGGAGAGGTAGTATGTTTCTTAAAGAAGTAGTTGTTCAGAATCAGGTTGGCCTTCATGCCAGACCCGCAACTTTCTTCATTCAAAAGGCTAATGAATATAAATCAAGCATTTGGATTGAAAGAGATGAACGAAAAGCTAACGCAAAAAGCCTTTTGGGTGTTTTATCGTTAGGGGTTACAAAGGGAGTCAGCATTACGATTTCTGCAGATGGTCCTGATGAAGAAGAGGCGGATAACAGCCTTATTGAACTCATTTCTTCTGATTTTTCTTAATATTGATTTTCCGTGTATGCCTTACAAATGTAAGGCATATTTTACTTTAAGGAGATTTAACTATGGCATCGAGTAAAATTACCGAAAAATTGAAAAATCTGCCTTTAACTCCCGGAGTTTATCTGATGAAAGACTCTGAAGGGGGTATTATTTATGTTGGAAAAAGTAAAGTTTTGAAAAATCGCGTCAGCCAATATTTTCAGAAAACTGCCAATCATTCTCCTAAAACCGTGGCAATGGTAGAAAAAATTGAAGATTTTGACTACATTTTAACGGATACTGAGGCAGAGGCCCTTGCTCTTGAATGTAATTTAATTAAAAAATATCGCCCTAAATACAATATTTTATTAAAGGATGATAAGCAGTTCCCATATATAAAAATCACTATGAACGAAGATTATCCGCGAATTATAATGACCCGACGGGTTGTAAAGGATGGGAGCCTTTATTTTGGTCCTTATATGAGTGGTTTTATGGTGAGAGACACCCTTGATGTTATCAAGAAGATTTTCATGGTAAGAAGCTGTAAAAAGGTTCTTCCGAGAGACATCGGAAAGGAAAGGCCGTGTCTTTTGCATCATCTTAAACAGTGCAGCGCTCCTTGCGCGAATCTTATATCAAAAGATGAATACAGAGAAACATTCAGTAGAATAGAAGATGTTTTAAAGGGCAATTACAAAGAAATTTTAGACCTTTTAGAAGAGAAGATGCGAAGCGCCTCAGAAAATATGGAATATGAAAAAGCAGCGTCCTATCGTGATAAAATCAAAAGTATTACCACCCTTAGCGAAAAACAGAAGATAAGCTCTGCAAAAGAGAATTCAAGGGATGTTTTTGGTGTTTATTTAAGCGATACAGAGAGTTGTATCCAAGTCTTTTATATCCGCGAGGGTAAAGTTATCGGCACAGAAAACTTTGTTTTTGAAAGAAATAATAACACCCTGAAAGAAATTATAGAGGCGTTTATCAAACAGTTTTATTACGCATCTACCAATTTACCAAAAGAGATTATAATCCCAGAAGAATTCGATGAAATGGAAGATATCGAGAATTGGCTCAGCAATAATTCGGGACATAAGGTTCATTTGGTTGTACCAAAAAGGGGAGAAAAACTCCGTCTTTTAGAAATGGTTTCTAAAAACGCCGAGGAATCTTATAAAATACACAAGTTCAAGCGCGATAAAGAAAACTCTGACGGAAACAGGGTATTATCTGAGCTTCATAGTCTTTTAAAACTAGATACTATTCCTTATAGAATTGAAAGCTATGATATATCAAACATTTCAGGAATCGACAGCGTCGGCGCTCAGATTGTTTATCAAAACGCTAAGCCGTTAAGAAAAGCATACAGAAAATTTAATATTAAAACTGTTGAAGGCGCGGACGACTATAAGAGTATGCAAGAAGTTATCCAGAGGCGCTTCTTAGAAGCTTACAAAGAGGAAGAGGCTCTTGCAACAGGCGAGCTTATCAAAGGGAAAGAGAAGTTTTTGCCTCTCCCAGACCTAATTCTTCTTGATGGTGGCAAAGGTCATGTCGCCTCAGTTAAAGAAGTTTTAAAAGATTTAAATGAAGAAATTCCCGTATTTGGTATTGTTAAAAACGATAAACACCAAACCAGAGACTTAACAGATGAAAAAGAAGAGATTTTACTTCAAAACGATGGAGAACTATTCAAATTTTTGGCTTGTATGCAGGATGAGGTTCACGATTTTGCAATAAAAACCTTCCGAAATAAACATGAAAAAAGTATGGCAAAATCTGTTCTTGAAAACATTTCAGGGATTGGTCCGCAAAAACGGAAAAAGCTTCTTATGTATTTTAAAAGCGCGGATAAAATAAAAGAAGCAGATTTAAACACTCTCCAACTGGTTTTGGATAAAAAGTCCGCTATGCAGGTTTATAATTATTTTCATAAATAGTAACCCGACCCGATAACTAGGTCAAAGAGTGCGACCTGGTACCCCGGAACCTCATTGTTCACACAATAAAAATTCGTGCAACGGCTTTTCGCTCGAAAAAACGCTGCACGAACAATTTATATAAACAACCTGGATATTAAATATATCCTGGGTTGATAGCTTATAGTTTATTATAAGCAAATAAATTTAAAATGTTACAAAAAAGGTGAAAAAATGCCATTTATTATTGATAAAAATATGAGGCAGAGTTGTATTGATTATCTTAGAAAAATTGACTCTGAAATATATTTTTCGCAAAATTACGATAAAATATACTTTCCGGTGAACACTCATCCGGATATTCAAATCCATTTTGTTGATTCCAGAACTGCTTTTGTTCCACCGGAGCTCTTTAATTATTATAAAAACACTTTACCTTTCTTTATAGATTTAAAAAAAGGCACACGACCTTTGAGTGGTACATATCCAGGGAATGTTGCATACAATGTAGCTAGAATTGGAAAATATGCCATTTTAAATAAAAAGACCGTAGATGCAAATATATTAAATTATTATATTGAAAAAGGTTTTACGATAATAAATGTAAAACAGGGTTATACAAAGTGCAATATTTGTACCGACGGTAAGGTGGCTGTTACGGAAGACGAAGGAATTTACTCTGCGTTAAATGAAAATGGCATAAAAACTTTAAAAATCCCTGCTGGAAGCGTCCGTCTTGAAGGTTTTGATTACGGCTTCATTGGTGGGGCTAGCGGAAGCTTTAGAGACAAAATTCTCTTTTGTGGCGAAATAAAAAATAAAGCAATATTTGATCAGATAAAAAGCTTCTTTAAATCAAATGATACAGAAATTATTGTAATTGATAAGGAAGAATTAACCGATTACGGAAGTATACTTTATTTTGAATAATTTTTTACTGTGAAGTAATACTATTCTATATACTTTCGGAGGTGTTATTTTTATATGATTGAACATAAAATTGACGACATAAGAATATATAACACTTCCAAAATTTCTGATAATATTAAGAAGGAAGAAATCGGGGATATTGTTGCAGGATGGGTTGTCGATAATCTTGAAAAGGATTTGGTGGCTGAAATATTTGAGAAAAATTATGAGGGTTTCTCAAAAACAGACAGAAACATTATTCTTATAAGAACAAATGAGCGTTTAAGCGCAAGCAGAAGACAAAGATTCTATGATGTAAAACTTGCAACGGATGAATATTTAAAAGAAAATAAAAACCTTAATTTAATGGGCTTTGCAAGATTTCGCCTGCAAGAGTATAAAGAACACCTTAAAAACACAATCGACGACATAATAGAAAAATATTTGGTAGAAAAAGAATATGAGGAATTTATAAATCTTATAAAAGAATACCTTATATATCAGGAAAGCTTTATTGACACCTTAAATATTTTCACAAAAAGCAGTAAGCACATTTATATAGACGATAAAGGAGAGGATATAACCGCTCTGCTTGAAGACACCTTTATTGTTGACGAAAATCTAAGCGAGAGCGACAAGCTTCTTACAATTTTAATTTTATGTAATCCAAAGAAAATAATCTGGCATTATCCCGAGAAAACCAAAAATAAAGATCTCATAAAAACCGTAATTTCTATATTCGGGGATGGGGTTAAATTTTATGAAAATTGCGAACCGTTCGCAGTATTCGACAGGAATAGACTTGACAATTTGTAAAAATATAGTATAATTATCTAGTAAGATATTCCTCCTTAGCTCAGTCGGTAGAGCATGCGGCTGTTAACCGCAGGGTCGTTGGTTCGAGTCCAACAGGGGGAGCCATATTTAAAAGGGTGGCATATCTGCTGCCCTTTTAAATGTTATATAAATGCATTTTGACGATAAAGATTTTGACCTGAATAACTCTAAAAATACGGAGGATTATTATGGGAAAAGCAACATTAGTGGCTCTTGCAGCCGGCATGGGAAGCCGTTTCGGCGGACTCAAACAAATGGAACCAATTTCTGAAAAAGGCTCAGTTTTATTGGACTTTTCCGTGCATGACGCTAAAAACGCAGGTTTTGACAAGGTTGTCTTTGTTATTAAGGAAGAAATGTATGATGACTTTAAGAGAATTGTCGGAGATAAAATAACCGGCATAGAAGTCGATTATGTTTTCCAAGAAAGGAATTCTCTTCCTGACGGCAGAACAAAGCCTTGGGGCACTGGGCATGCTATTTTATGCTGTAAGGACAAAATAAACGAACCATTTGCAGTAATCAATGCAGACGATTATTATGGTAAAAATGCTTACACAGACCTTTATAACTTCCTTGTAAATTCAAAAGGTATGGATTGGGCGATGGTTGCATTTGACCTCAAAAACACTCTTACTGAAAACGGAACTGTTGCCAGAGGTGTTTGCGAAATCGAAAATGGCTATCTTAAAACCATTACTGAAAGAACAAAAATCAAAGACTTTAAATACACCGAGGATGAAGAAACATGGATTCAGCTTCCTGAAGATACTGTTGTATCTATGAATTTATGGGGCTTCACAACTGATATCTTTAATGTATTAGAAGAAAAGTTCGAAAAATTCAAGCAGAATCTTTCTAACCCATTAAAAGATGAATTCTTTATACCTTTCGTGGTAGATGAATGTATTAAAGCAAATGAAGCCACAGTTAAGGTCTTTAATTGTAGAGATAAATGGTATGGAATGACATATAAAGAAGATATAGTAGCGGTTAAAGAAGCTATGAAAAAAATGATTTCGGAGGGACACTATGCAGGACTTTGAAATTAAACAGATTTATGATCATTTTCAAGCCAAAGGTGACTTTATAACCGCCACCCTTTACGGACAAGGGCACATAAACGATACATATCTTATAGAAACCACTGAAGAAAAGTATATTTTGCAGAGAATTAACGGCAATGTTTTCAAAAACATCGAAAACATTATCGAAAATGTTGCAAAAGTATCAGAACATATGCATAAAAAAATTCTTGAGCGCGGCGGAAAACCGTATCGAGAAATGCTGTTTTTCGTATCAAGCTACAATGATAAAAAGTATTATACCACTGATGATGGAAACTTTTTCCGTATGTATGTGTATGTTGATGATGTAACTTGTTATCAATCTGTTGAAAATGCGCAGGTATTTTATGAATCTGCCCGTGCTTTTGGTAACTTCCAGAAGTTATTAAGCGATTTCCCGGCAGATAAATTGTTTGAGACTATCCCTAATTTCCACGATACAGTTGACAGATACAGACAACTTAAAGAAGCAATCACTGCTGATAAAGTAGGAAGATGTAAAGAAGTTCAGGCTGAAATTGATTTTGCCTTAGCAAGAGAAAAGGATGCCGGAATAATCGTTAACGCTCTTAAAAATAACGAAATTCCATTAAGAGTTACTCATAATGATACAAAACTCAACAATGTTTTGATTGATAACGAAACAGGAAAAGGAATGTGTGTTATTGACCTTGATACGGTTATGCCTGGCTCAATGCTTTACGATTTCGGTGATTCAATCAGATTTGGTGCCAGCACAGCTGCCGAAGATGAAATCGATCTTAATAAAGTAAATATGGATTTACATCTGTTTGAAGAGTACACAAGAGGATACCTTGAAGTATTAGGAGACAGCATCACACCTGCTGAGGTAGAATTGCTTGCGTTCTCTGCAAAACTTTTAACTCTGGAATGCGGTATCAGATTCTTAGCTGACTATCTTGACGGTGATCACTACTTCAAAATCCATAGACCAAGCCATAACCTTGACCGCGCAAGAACACAGTTTAAGCTTGTAGCAGATATGGAAAGCAAGATGGACAAGATGAAGGAAATTGTTGCTAAGTATTCAAAATAAAATACATATAAAAATGACCACCCCAAAGGTGGTCATTTTATTTTTTGGTGGAAGTGACGGGAATTGAACCCGTGTCCGAAGATTTATTCACCCTGAGCGCTACGAGCGTAGTCTGTGGTTAAAATTCCCTCTTTCTAAGCCTCACAGACAAGCCTTAGAAAGAAGTAGCTTCATAAAATCTAAAAATGCTCAAAGCTTTGCAAATTCAGTTCACCGCGTTAGTTTGAAGCTCCTATCTCTTTTTGCGGTAGAAAGAGGAGGAACTGCCGCCATAATTAGGCAGCGTAAGCTAAATTTTTGTTAGCGTTTAATTTTAATTTTGG
>JAZSPE010000222.1:0-3420 GCA_045537265.1 Clostridia bacterium
GGCTGAATTCCTTTGCACTCTGACGGCTTATAGCATTAAACATAACTGCTGATAAAATTGCCCCCAGAAGCAAAACTGCACCCAATACTGTCGCCCCTTCTCCGTCTCCGCTTATTAGGATAACTCCCAAAACGGAAAGAATCCCGAAAAAGACCTGCCAAAGAGTTGGCGCCTCTTTCATAAACAGTGCCGAATAAATCATTGCGCCGATAGGGACCAAAGCCAGCATAATCGCAGCAAAGGTGGGAGAGGAAAGCTTTATTCCATAGCTTTCGCAATAGAAATATATAACGGGTTGCATAATTCCCATAATAAGCACTTTTAAAACTTTCTTCCCTTTAAAGTTGATTTTAACCACCTTAAAGATAACTAAAAGGTTTAAAATCAAAAAGGCGAAAAGGAAGCGCAGGGCAAGTAAAACTGACGGACTTGCCACTTTAAGACCCATATCCGAGAACATAAAGCTAAAACCGAATATGAAGTTTGAGAAAAATGCCGCCAAAGTCGCAAGGACTGCGGTTTTCTTTTTTGTGTTATTCTCCATTTTATTTCCGTCCAATCTAACTTTAAGAAATGTTTATTTCAGTTACAATCCAACCGTTTTTGCGATTTTCGACTACAACTTCTGCGTGGCTTTCGCTTCTGGAAAAAGAGCCTTTGCTTTCATAGATATAGTTCAAAATATCTACCCCCAGCTCCAATGACCATTTCTGGTTTTCCTCAGCAGTCATTGTTTCTAATTTGGTCATAAATTCTTCCATACTCATTCCCTGGGATGCGATATATTCGCTCATATAAGAGGAAAAGTTTACCCCGCTCATATCAGGGATTGAGATAAGATAGCTGACTGTTGCCTTATCCCCGTTTTTTTCTACCCCAATTCTTTGGCAGAGGGTGTTATCAAAGGTATTTCTAAGAAGCCTTTCTACCTTTTCCCCTGAAACGCCTTTGGAAATTCCCTCTAAGGATTGCTTTATACCACTACGGAATCGGCTTATTTCTGCCCTTGCATTTCCCTCTTCTAAAACATACTGTTTTGCAGAGGAAAAATCCCCTGTGTAAATGGCGTCCATACACTTATCCGACGCCTCCTCAGGAGTTTTGGCATAAATTATTTCCACAACTTCCTCTTCCTCGTCAAATTCAAAGGAGAGTTTGTCTTCTTCCTTTGGTGGCTCGGCTTCCTCTTTCTTGCAGGAGGAAAGCCCCAAAAGAGCCACAAGGATTAAAATCAGCGCTAAACTTTTTCGTTTCATATTACTTAACCGTTCCGTCAGGATTGAACAAAGGAAGCTTTTCAAGATAGATAATATCGTCTCTGTCCTGAGCGTCTCCTTCGGCAAGGATTGTCATCTTTCCAACGATATTTCCGCCTGCTTTATTAACAAGCTGTTCTATTGCAGAGAGGGATTCTCCTGTTGAAATAACATCGTCAATAATGAGAATTCTCTTGCCCTTCATTTTATCTGCATCCGCCTTATCAAGATAAAGCTTTTGCTCTTTTGCAGTTGTTATGGAGTTAACCGTAACCTCAAAAACCTCCTGCATATAAAGTTTAGGATTCTTTCTTACCAAAACATAGAAATCGTCCCCGTTCTGACGGGCCATTTCATGAATAAGGGGAATACCCTTCGCCTCGGCGGTTATAAGGTAGTCATATTCGGGCGCTCTCTTTAAAAGCTCTCTTGCACAAGCGACTGTAAGCTCTGCATCCCCGAAAATTACAAATGCGCCGATGTATAAATCGTCTGTAACTTTGCAAAGAGGAAGCTCGCGGTCAAGACCCGCTATGTTCATTTTGTATTTCATATTTTTCACCTCAAAACATATAAATTAAAATCAACAAAAAACATCGGAGGCCGATGTTTTTTGTGTATTTATTAGTTGATTTTCGGAAGAGATGCAGCCGCAACAGACTGTCCCACTCTTCTTGATTTTTCGTCAGGAATATGGAGCTGAATCTTTTCAGCAAGCTCAGGGAATTCCTTATCTAAAACTTCCTGAGCGCGGGCAAGGAGTATGCTACCGCCTTCCCCTGATGTTACTCGTCCCATAATAAGAACATGCTTAATATCATAGAACTCTGCATAGTAAGCGATTGCATAGCCAAAGTATGCGCCGATTGTGTCATAGATATCAGCGGCTCTTTGGTCGCCTTTTTCCATAAGGCCTTGAACAACCTTAAGCTTTTCAGCAGGAGAGAGGCTTTCGTCAAGTTCGATACCTGCCCAAGGAGCAACCTTAATAACCCCGTCCTGAGAGAAATACTTAACGCCGCAGCCATAGTCCCCAGACCATTCGTCAACCATTGCTTCCTCACAGAAGTCAACAGGAACGAAAGCGATTTCGTTAAGCCAGCCTGTTATATTTCCCTGAGGGTCAACATATCCACCTGCTTCTGATGTTCCCATAGCTATTCCCAATACAGAGTTATCCCCAAGGTTCATAGCGCCGGCAAGTGCTGTAACATCGCCGTCATTTGCAACCTCAATCGGGATATTCTCGCCGATTTCTTTTGCAACATCAAGATACATCGTCTTAACTTTTTTCTCAAAATCTTCATCGCTTACCTTTAAGAAAAGGGAAGCAACCATAATGCGGTTATCAACATAAACGCCGGCAGAAGATACGCCGATTGCATCAACTCTCGGCATATAAGATGCCGCTTTCTTCATAGCGTCTAAAATACCCTGATAGTGATAGTCAGGATCCTCTGTTGTTTTAGGGAACCAAACAACCTCTTCGGAGAAAACGCTTTCGCCGTCAATAACAGCGCTAACTTTTCTGTCGCTGCCGCCTGCATCAAAACCGATACGGCAACCGTCTAAGTGTCTGCCGATTGGAGCAGCGGAAGACTTATCCTCAGGGGCATCTTCTAAGGCGCAGGTTTCAACAACGAACTTTGCTTCGTATACTCTTTCCATAAAATGCACATCAAAGTCGCGGAGACCGCCATATGTATATGCTTCTTTAATCTTATTCCCGATTACTTCGCTGCCTGCGATTATAATCTTATAACCGCCTGCAACCCATAAGAGAGATTTTGTTATTCTTTCGATAAATTTGAAGTTTTCTTCATCGTGGCCAGTGCCGTCAGGGAAAACACGGGTTTTATATGTAACTGTATAGCCCTTGTTTCTTTCAATGGCAATAATAATGTCCTGTCCGTCCTTTTCTGTTGCCTTTCTCATATCTCTTACAACAATTGAAAGAGGCTGGAATTTCGGGTCGAGTTTTGCGTTTACTTTAAGCGTCATATTTTGTTTCTCCTTTTATGATTGTTTTTAATACACCAAATTCGCTGTCGGTTATGATAATATCAGCATCCTTGCCAATTTCAAGGGAGCCTTTCTTATCTTCAAGACCGATTACTGTTGCAGGGTTTAAAGAAACACAGTTTACGCATTCCCAAAGAGGAAT
>JAZSPE010000154.1:0-8976 GCA_045537265.1 Clostridia bacterium
ATACCGCATTTAGTCTGGATTTTGATTTTATCTCGGAGAGATTTGTTCCTCTTTAAAAACTCTCCGAATAATCTTTCGCATTCTCCCCCGCCATAAATGTCAGCGTGGTCGAAAAAGTCAATTCCGCACTCTAAGGCGGTGTTCATAATAGCATCAATCTGTCTTTCATCAAGGCTTGCCATTCTCATACATCCAAGAGATACCGCTGATGCTGAAAAAGTTTTGCCGATTTCAATATTTTTCATTTCTCCTCCTTGCTTCCTACCATATAAAAGGCAGAAGACGATACTTCGTTTTTTGTTTATATTCTATATAGCCATCAAGTTCTTTTTCCAAAAATTCTTCTTCAAATTTAATTCTTTTTACAATAATAAAGGGATATGCAAGAAAAATCAAAAATCCCCATATTGAGCCTAAAATAATTGGCATTGATAAAAACAAGAGCATGGTCGCACTATACATAGGATGCCTTACAATACCATAAAGTCCTGTATCAATAACCTTTTGATTTTCCTGAATTTCTATGGTGCGGGAAAGATACTCATTCTCCCGAATTACCTCTGCATAAAGGAGATAGCCCCCCAAAAATGCCAAAACAGCAACGGCCACAACGCTTTGGGGGATATGGCTTAGATTAAAACGAAAATCAAGTCCCGAAACAATAAACCCTAATATAAACATAATAGCGCTGAGCCAAACCACTCCTCTTTGCTCCTTTTGTTGTTCCTTTGCATTAAGCCTGCGTTTTAAAAGCTCAGGACTTTTAAACATCATTATAACCCCTGCAAAAAACATTGGGACAAACAAGACGCCCATTAAAAGCCAACCCCTTGGAAAGAGAAAAGTCCCGGCGGGCAAAAAGATTAAAAGGGCCACCAATATAACGCCCAATACCATTTTAGCCATTGCCTGAAAAAACAGTTTCTTTGTCATAGCGCCTCTCCTTTCTTAGCTTCATTATACATCTAATTTTTTGAAATTTCAAGATTCTGTAACAGCGCTTGAAAAATTTCTCTTATTGTGGTATGCTTTTTATATAGCCTATAAGAAAGTGGGTGTTACAATGAAGAGGAAGATTATTATAATTATCTCTATTTTTGTTTTATTGGCCGTGGCAATCGCAAGTGCATACGCTCTTGATATGTGCCGGATGAAAAACAATAAGCCTGTTATATTTTCCACCTGGGGATACGACTACACGCCGCCTGAAGAAGTGGAACTTTCCGAGTATGAGAACAGCTTTGTGGGGACAGTTTTAGAGGAAACCACAACTTATATGATTGTTGCACCTGTGGAAGATAAGGCTGACTTCGATATGGGAGATAAGGTCAAGGTTGAATACGGCACAGACCATATTGATTATCTCTACGGCAAAGGACGAATGGTTGTTATTTATTTTGACGGAAAGCCTCAGAAAGCAGAGGACGGAACAATTATAATTAAATCTGACGATATTTCAACGGAAGGTTTTCGCGAGTTTGAACTGGTAACGGAGCCATCAAAAGAAAAAGAGAAAAAACTTATTTTAAGCAGTGATGATATAAACGGATTTACTTCATTCGGTCATATAAGCGATACGAATCTTTATTACTACGGTTTAGATAAAGTTATGATTACCATAAAAGGTTTTACAATGCCTCTTGAAACGGCGCTTGAAAAAGGAAGAATTACCTTGCACGGCTTAATCATAAAAGCCAATCAGGATGTTATGGACGGCGTTATCCCCGAAATCATCTATAAAGACGGAGGCAGTCAAGTTTATAAATATCCAAACTATACAATTATAAAATATCACACCATCAGCGGAAACCGAGACATTTACATCGGAAGCTCCGATATGGATATTCAAATTGCGAATAAATAAAAAATCGGCACAAATTGTGCCGATTTTAATTTTTTATATCCATTTAAAGCTTCCGGACATTAAGATTACCTTTTCTTTGGAGACTGTCAGGAGGCCTCTTTCAATCTGGAAAGGTTTTTCTTCGCCATTTTCATCTTCTATTTTCCCTTTGCATGGAACAACGGAAGTTACGAAAGGGGCGTGGTCCGCAAGGACCGCAAGGTCCCCTGAGGCACCGCGAAGGTATATCCCCGTCGCTTCGCCGTCAAAGACGCTTCCGCTGGGGGATGCAACGCTTAAATTAAAGGTTTTCATCGCTGCACCTTCTTTGCTTTCTCCACCGCTTCATCTATTGTTCCAACAAAGAGGAACGCAGACTCAGGAAGGTCATCGTGTTTACCTTCGATAATTTCCTTAAAGCCTCTTATGGTTTCGGAAAGAGGAACATATGTTCCAGGGATACCGATAAACTTTTCGGAAACATGGAAAGGCTGGGACAAGAATCTCTGAATTTTTCTCGCTCTTTGAACCAAAAGTTTATCCTCATCGGAAAGTTCGTCCATACCCATAATTGCGATAATATCCATAAGTTCCTGATATCTTTGCAGGATTCTCTGGACCTCTCTTGCAACGCTGTAATGCTCCTCGCCTAAAATCTCGGCGGAGAGGATTCGGCTTGTTGATTCAAGAGGGTCAACGGCAGGGTAGATGCCCTGGGATGCTATGTTTCTTGAAAGAACTGTTGTTGCATCAAGGTGGGCAAATGTTGTTGCAGGAGCCGGGTCAGTTAAGTCATCCGCAGGCACATAAACCGCCTGAATAGAGGTTATTGAGCCTTTCTTGGTTGATGTTATTCTCTCTTGAAGCATACCCATTTCGTTTGCCAGGGTTGGCTGATATCCAACGGCAGAGGGCATTCTTCCAAGGAGGGCAGAAACCTCGGAGCCTGCCTGAGTAAATCTGAATATGTTATCGATAAAGAGGAGCACATCCTGGCCTTCTTCTTCACGGAAATACTCCGCCATTGTAAGACCGGAAAGTCCAACTCTCATTCTTGCGCCAGGTGGCTCATTCATCTGGCCATATACCAAGGTAGTATTTGCCAAAACCCCTGATTCCATCATTTCGTTATAGAGGTCATTTCCCTCTCTTGTTCTCTCGCCTACCCCTGTGAAAACGGAAAGACCGCCGTGTTCTTTGGCAACATTGTTTATAAGCTCCATAATAAGAACTGTTTTACCAACACCTGCACCGCCAAAGAGGCCGATTTTACCACCCTTTGAGAATGGGCAGATAAGGTCTATAACCTTTATACCCGTTTCAAGAATTTCAGTTGATGTTGCAAGGGAAGAATACTCAGGAGCGCTTCTGTGGATATTCCATCTTGGAGCGTCCTTTGGAGCTTCCTTATTATCAACGGGGTTACCTAAAACATTAAAAATTCTTCCCAGGGTTTCTCGTCCTACGGGAACAGTTATAGTTTCTTTTGTATCAGTAACAGAGGTTCCGCGTCTTAAACCGTCTGTTGATGCCATAGCAATACATCTTGCAACATTGTCGCCGATATGCTGTGCAACCTCAACAGTTAAGGTTTTGTCGCCGTTCTCCATTGTTAAAGCATTATAAATAGCAGGAAGATGTCCTTCCTCAAAGCGCACATCAACAACAGGTCCCATAACCTGAACAACGCTTCCTTTTGTTTTATCTGACATTTTCTCCGCCTCCTTTATTGGTCGCTTCCTGCGACAATTTCAGTTATCTCCTGAGTTATAGTGCTCTGTCTTGCACGGTTATACTCAAGCTTTAAGTCGTCTATCATTTCTCTTGCATTCTTTCCTGCGGAATCCATAGCAAATCGTCTTGCCACAACCTCACAGGCAAAGCTTTCCCTAACAGCCTTGATAAGACTTGCGGAAATATATTCTTCAATGACCGCTTCTAAAACGGTTATTTCGTCAGGCTCATAGATAAGACCGCCTTTGTTTGCCTTTTCTCCCTTTGTCAAAGGAAGAATAGTTTTAACCTCGGGGGTTTGGGTCATCATTGAAACATATTTTGTTGACACGATGGCAACCTCTTTATATTTTCCGTCTTTAAAGCCTTGGCAAAGCTCTTTTGAGAGGGAAGATGCGTCCTCATAAGAAAAGTGTTCCGCTTTCAAAATGGGTCTATTATATCTTTCGCAAATCTTTTTTCCTATGGGGATTATTTTTGCATCGGGGAGAGTTGCAACAAGTCTTGTTATGTTGGCGTTATAGCCACCGGCGAGGCCTCTGTCTCCTGCCACAACGATATAGCAGATTTCTCCCTCGCTCTTTTTTTGCATATAAGCGCTTTTTTCGCATTCCTTAGCCGAAGTTAAAAGATTAACCGTTTCGTCAAGGGACGCCTTATACTGCCTGCTTTTGTTCATATTCTCCGTTGCACTTCTTATTTTTGCAGAAGCAACAAGGCCCATGGCAGTTGTCAGATGCAGAGTTGAGTTAATACTTTTAATTCGGGTTTTAAGACTTTTTATATCCTTTCCCATATGCCTACCCCTTCATCTCGGAAAGAGCTTTTTTAAGGGTTTCCAAATCCTCGTCATCGCAGAAATTATCTTCAAAGCGTTTTAAAAGATTTTCATATTTGCTTTCCATAAAGTCAAAAAGTTTTTCCTCATAAGAAGAAACATCTTTTACCGCAACATCGTTTAAATATCCGTTGATTACGGCATAAACGATTGCAACCTGACATCCAACGCGGATTGGGGCGTTTCTCTTCTGCTTTAAAACTTCAACAATTCTCTCGCCCAGGGCAAGTCTTGCCTTTGTGTCGGCATCAAGGTCACTTCCGAACTGAGCGAAAGACAAAAGCTCACGATACTGAGAATATAAAAGTTTAAGCTCTCCTGAAACCTTTTTCATAGCTTTAAGCTGAGCCGCTCCGCCAACACGGCTTACGGAAATACCAGGGTTGATAGCCGGCATAACGCCTGCATGGAAAAGCTCAGTTTCAAGGAAAATCTGTCCGTCTGTAATTGAGATTACATTGGTTGGAATATAAGCGGAAACATCCCCCGCCTGAGTTTCTATAATCGGAAGAGCTGTGATTGAGCCGCCGCCATACTCAGGGGCAACACAAGCCGCTCTTTCAAGCAGTCTTGAATGGAGATAGAAAACATCTCCGGGGTAAGCTTCTCTGCCCGGTGGTCTTCTGATTAAAAGAGAGAGGGCACGATATGCGATTGCGTGCTTTGACAAATCGTCATAGACGATTAAGACATCTTTTCCCTGCTCTCTGAAATATTCCGCCATAGCACAGCCTGAATATGGCGCGATATATTGAAGCGGCGCCATTTCGGAGGCTGATGCGGAAACTATAATTGTATATTCCATCGCCCCTGCCTTTTCAAGCTCTTTGGCAAGGGAAACAACGGCGGTATTCTTCTGGCCGATAGCAACATAAATACAGATTACATCCGTGTTTTTTTGGTTGATAATTGTATCTATGGCAATCTCGGTTTTACCCGTCTGTCTGTCGCCGATGATAAGCTCTCTCTGACCTCTGCCGATTGGAATCATACTGTCTATTGCCTTAATACCGGTTTGAAGAGGAACAGAAACGCTCTTTCTTTCGATAATGCCGGGAGCCTCTGCTTCAATCGGTCTTTCCTCTTTGGTTTCGATTGGGCCTTTCCCGTCAATAGGGTTTCCAAGAGCATCCACAACTCTGCCAAGTAGCGCATCCCCAACAGGAACAGAAACAACTCGGCCCGTTCTTTTAACAGTTGAGCCTTCCTTTATATCGTTTGTGTCGGAAAGGAGAGCAACCGAAACGGTTTCGCTCTCTAAGTTCTGGGCCATACCAAAACTTCCGTCCTCAAATTCAAGAAGTTCGCTCGCCATACAAGCCTTAAGCCCATATACTCTTGCGATGCCGTCGCCCACCAATATAACTGTTCCTGTCTCCTGCATCTCTATACGGGATTTATAATTCTTAATCTGTTCTTTTATGATATTGCTGATTTCTTCAGGTCTTGTATTCATCTGCTTATCACATCCTTTACTTCTTTAAGACGGCTTTTTACGCTTGCATCAATAACCTTTCCGTCCATTTCAATAATCATTCCGCCTAAAATATCTTTTTCTAAATGATAATCTATAACGATTTCTTTCTGGCTTATCTTTTTAAGCTTTTCATAAAGAGCATTTTTCTCTTCGCCTGTCAGTTCTGTGGCACTTGTTACCTTTGCGGTCATAACCTTTCTGGCGTTATCATAAAGCTCTTTATACTCCCCGATACACTCAAAAATGCTGTCAATATGTCCTTTCTCGCAAAGGAGCTTAATAAAAGACACAACATATTCAGGCATGGTTTTTGCAAAAGCTTCATCTATTGCATCAAGCCTTTCCCCCAAGGGTATACTTGGGGTTAAAAGAAAATCTACATATTCTGTGTTTTCCTTTAAAACATCTTTTAATAAGTCAAGGGCATTTAGAATTTCATCCTCGCTTTTTGTCTCACAAGCAAGCAAAAACAAGGCCTCGGCATATTCATTTACCTGATTATTCATCGTCGTTTCCAATCTCGTCTATTACTGAGCTGATAAGACTTCTATGGTCGGAAACATTGATTTCCCTTTCCAGCATTTTACCTGCAAGGGTGGTTGAAACCTCAACGATTTCCTTTTTAATATCGTCCTTTGCCTTTTTCCGTTCAAGCTCAGCTTGTGTTTCTGCCTGACGGATAATACTTTCAGCCTTATCCTTCGCTTCTGCAACAATTCTTTCTTCTCTTCGTCTTGCAGTATCTTGCGCCCTGTCGATAAGGCCCTGAGCCTCGTCGTTGGCAGTTTTCATTTTTTCGTCCCATGCCTCGCGGTCAGCATCAGCTTCTTTCTTTGCTTCATGGGCATCAGAATAAACCTTATCAACCTCTGCTTGCCTTTTGGCAATCATATTGTTGACAGGCTTAAATAAAAATTTCTTAACAATGATAAAGAGAATAATAAGATTTAACAGAGAAATGACAATATCCCATAAATTAACGGATATAACATCTAATGATTGCACAGTTATTCACTCCAAATCCTAAGCTAATCTTAGCCTATTGTTGACATAAGTATATCGATAAATCTGCCCGGGGCAACGAAAATGAGAAGGATTGCAATAACCAACGCATAAAGACCTGTTGTTTCTGCAATAGCACAACCCATAAGCATAGTTGTTGTTACATCGCCTTTGCTCTCAGGCTGACGGCCGATAGCTTCACAAGCCTTTGCAACAGCGTTTCCTTCACCGATACCAGGTCCGATACCTGCAATCATAGCACTTCCTGCGCCCAAAGCACAGCATCCTAAAATAATACCAATTGCGATTTCTAACATAATAATTTCCTCCTATATTTTTGCGCCTTGGCGCTTTTTTAATTTTCTTTGTTCATATAATTCAAGAGGGAAGCCTCCTGAAACATAAAGCATTGTAAGCATTGCGAAAATGTATGCCTGCAAAAGTCCGCTGAATACATCAAAATAAATTGATAGTATTGCAGGTATTCCCACTCTTAAAAACGGGAAGTCTCCTAAAAATCCGGGCAGTGCCCCGAAAATCATATTGGAAAGCCCGCCAAGACCTGTTGCCAGAAGGACCCCTATAACAGAGCCTGACAAAATATTTCCGTAATGACGGAAGGCCATTGAAACAGGCGTTGCCACTTCACTTATAATGTTGAGTGGTGCCATTAAAGCAGGGTTTGCAAAGCTCTTCATATACTGAACGGGTCCGCATTTCATCTTGTAATATGTGATGAGTATAAATACCAATATCGCCCAACCGGCAACAACATTTATATCTGATGTGGGTGGGAAGAGTCCAAAAAGGGACATAAGGCTCGAAAAAGCCGAGAGGGCGAGAATTGCCGCAACAAACGGAGAGAAACCTTTAAAATATTCTCCCATATTCCCCGTAACCATATTCTGTGTCTTTTCAACCAGGATTTCCGCTATGGTGTGGCGCTTTAAATATGAGCCCTTTTTAATTCCGTGCGTCATATAAAGACAAAGGAAAAATATCGAAATCATAACCATAAGGGAATTGACCTGTGCCTCTGTTATGAGGAGATTCTGCACGGGCATTGGAATTTCCATAAATATCAGCGCCCCTGAGATAACTATTCCTTCTTTTATTGGCGTCATACTGACTTTTAAAAAAATTGAAAAAAGGATGGGAAGAGCCATCATAAGAATATAAAATATATCCACCGCTATAAAACGGCGCGATTTTTCTCTCATTCTTTTATCACATCCTTTTCTTTATTAAACATTGGTCTTAAAGCGATTGCGATTCTTGGGAAAACAACAGGAACTACCGCCGCAACCGGGTTAAAGAAAATAACCCCTAAACAAACGAGAACGAATACGGCGAAATTCCTAAGGCTCTGAGAGGATTTCATCATTTTTCTGGCATCCTCTTCATTTTTTGTAAGAGCCTTTTGAACGGTTATTCCCATGAAGAAAAAGTTCCCAATCATAGCGATGGCGGAAATAAGGTTGCCGAAAAGAACAGACAAATCCCATCTTCTTATTATAAGGAAAACCGCCTGCATTATTATGCTTAAAAGAAAAACAACGACTGCAATAAATCTGGTTTCTCTTTTTACAGTTTCATCCGCTTTAATCACCGCTCACACCTCTTTTAACAAATAGTATTCCACAATCCTAAAATTTCTTTCATTTTTTGAAAGAAATTCCTACCCTTTAATTATACCATACTGGAAATCAATGTCAACAAAAAAGGATACATTTGGAATATTATTTCTATGTTTTGGAATACAAAAAAATTCCCGCAAGGAATCCTTGCGGGAATATGATAGATAACAAATTATCTTTTGCTGAACTGTGGCGCTCTTCTCGCTGCCTTGAGTCCGTACTTCTTTCTTTCCTTCATTCTTGGGTCACGAGTTAAGTAACCAGCAGCTTTGAGCTGACCTCTGAAGCTTTCTTCATCAACTTCAAGAAGAGCTCTTGCAATACCATGACGGATTGCGCCTGCGTGACCTGTGAAACCGCCACCTTTAACATTTACCAAAACATCAAACTTACCTGTTGTTCCTGTAAGTTCGAGAGGCTGACGAAGGATAGTCTTTAATGTTTC
>JAZSPE010000024.1:0-5897 GCA_045537265.1 Clostridia bacterium
GCTATGTACCGCGCTATCGGTGTAACTGTGCTTCAAAAAGGGATAGAACCAAAGGATGAACCTAATGTTGTCAGCATTTTAGATGATATTAATATGGAAATCATCTCAAAAGAAGACGGACAGCATATTTTAATAAACGGAACGGATGTTAACGGCATAATAAGAACTCCGGAGGCATCTATGGCAGCATCTGCGGTTGCTACTATTCCAAAAGTTAGATTAAAGCTTGTTGATATCCAGAGAGAAATCGCAAGTCGCAATAATGTTGTAATGGATGGACGAGATATCGGGACTTATGTTCTTCCAAATGCAGAGATTAAGATATTCTTAACTGCATCTGTTGAAGAAAGAGCATCAAGACGCCATAAAGAACTTATGGAAAAGGGCGAAAATTGCTCCTTAGACGAGGTTATTAAGGATATGATAGCTCGTGACAAGCAGGATTCCGAGCGTGAATTTGCGCCGCTAAAACAAGCGGAAGACAGCATTTTGGTCGATACAACAACACTAAGTCTTGATGAATCCATTATGGCAATTTTAAAAATAGTAGAAGAGAGTAAATTAAATGGGACTGTATAAATTTGCACTTGGGCTATGCTCAATTGTGTTAAGAATAATGTTTAATGTAAAGGTTGTTGGCAAGGAAAACATACCAAAAGATAAGAATTTCATTCTTGTTTCAAACCATATCAGCAATTTCGACCCTATTGTTCTCGGAGTTGCGGTTAAAGAACCCCTTGCTTTTATGGCAAAGGAAGAGCTTTTTAAAAACAAGCTTTTTGGCGGATTTTTAAAGAAAATTGGCGCTTTCCCTGTAAGCCGTGGCAGTGGGGATCTTGGAGCTATTAAAACCGCTCTTCGTATTTTAAAAGATGGAAAGAATATGGTTATGTTCCCGGAGGGAACTCGCTCTAAGACCAAAGGTATAATGAGAAAGGGGAAATCAGGGGCGGTAATGCTTTCTTCCAAAGTTGGATGTGGCTTGCTACCTGCCGGAATTTCTACCGATTATAAATTTAGAGGGAAAGTAACTGTAACTTTTGGGGAATACATAGATTTTTCTGAATATAAAGATAAAAAGCTGAGCGCTGAGGAATTACAGAGTATGACTGACGAGATTTTAATGCCTCAGATTGCTTCGCTTGCAGGAGTAAAGGTTTATGCAAATAACAATAGCAGATAATGCAGGTTTTTGTTTCGGCGTTGACCGAGCTGTCAGAATCGCTTATGATACAGCAATAGATACAACAAAAAATCCCGTCTATACATATGGGATGATTATTCATAATAATGATGTTGTGAAAGAATTAGAAGCTCTTGGAGTAAAATGCGCTGAAACCATTGAAGAAATTCCCGAAGGAAGCGCTGTTATTATAAGAGCTCACGGAATTTCAGAAGCGGAATATAAACAGCTTGAAAGTATTAATGCAGAAATAATTGATGCAACCTGTCCTTATGTCAAGAAAATTCATCAGGTAGCAGAAAAAGAATCTGAAAAAGGGCAAAAAATTGTTATTGTAGGCGACAAAAACCATCCCGAAGTCAAAGGAATAAGCGGCTGGTGTAATAACGAAGCATTTATAGTTCATAGCGAAGATGAAGCGGAAAGTTTGCTTGAATTGCCGCCTGAAACTCCTATAAGCGTTGTTACCCAAACAACAATCAGACGGGAATTATTAAAAAAAGTTGAAAAAATTTTAAAAAAACATTTTACAAATGTGAAAATTTTTGATACAATATGTAATGCGACTTCTTTAAGGCAGGAAAGTGCTAAAAAACTCGCCAAAGAGAGCGACATTGTGTTTGTTATCGGAAGTGTTTCCAGCTCAAACACACAAAAACTTTTTGAGGTATGCGCGGAAGAATGTGCAGATACTTTCAAAATTGAAAACGCAAAAGAATTAAATAAATATATAAAAATTTTAAACAAAAAAAACAAAGTAGGAATTACCGCCGGAGCATCCACTCCGGAAAAGGTAATCAAGGAGGCAAAATTAACCATGGCGGAAATCACAAATGAAATGAACTTTGCGGAAGCATTAGAGGAAACATTAAAACCTCTAAACACAGGAGACATCGTTAAAGGTGTTGTTATCGGAATCACACCAACTGAAATTCAGGTTGATATCGATGGCAAATATGACGGCGTTATCCCAATGGATGAGCTTGCAAGCGGACCAATTGACAATGTAAATGACATTGTTAAAATCGGCGACGAAGTTGATGTTTTCGTAGTTCATGTAAGCGACAGAGATGGAGTTGTTACTCTTTCGAAAAAGAAAATTGATGCTGATAAGGGTATTAAAGAGCTTGAAGCTGACTTTGAAGCAAAAACTGTATTAAACGGCAGAATCGTTGAAATCGTTAGAGGCGGAGTTGTTACAATCGCAAAGGGTGTCAGAGTATTCATTCCTGCATCTGAGGCTGCTGAACGCTTTATCGACGATTTAGGTTCAATTTTAAACACTGAAGTTTCTTTCCGAATTATTAAAATGGACAGAGACAGACGCGGTCGTTTAAGAGTTGTTGGATCAATTAAGAATGTTGCTAGAGAAATTTCTGCTAAAAAGGCAGAAGAATTCTGGGCAAGCGCTGAGGAAAGAAAAGCATATACTGGTACTGTTAAAATGCTTACAAACTTCGGTGCATTCGTTGACCTTGGTGGAGTAGACGGTCTTATCCATATTTCAGAGCTTTCTGATACAAGAATCAAGCACCCATCCGAAGTTGTTAAGGTTGGCGACAGCATTGATGTATTTATTAAGTCACTTGACAAGGAATCCGGTAAGATTTCTTTGGTTAAGGAATTCAAAGAAGAAAAGAGAGCCGCTTTCTGGGCTGATGCTGAAGTTGGCAAGAAATATAACGGCGTTGTTAAATCTCTTACAAGCTTCGGGGCATTCGTTGATCTTGGCGGAGTAGACGGTCTTGTTCATGTTTCTGAACTTTCCTGGAACAGAATTAATCACCCATCCGAAGTGGTTAAAGTTGGCGACACTATTGAAGTATATATTAAGGAAATCAACCAGGAAACAAATAAGATTTCCCTTGGATACAAGAAGGAAGAAGATAGCCCATGGCTTAAAGGCACAAAAGACTTAAATGTTGGAGACACTATTAAGTGTAAAATCGTTAGAATTCTCCCATTTGGTGCTTTTGCTGAAATCGCTCCTTATGTTGATGGTCTTATCCATATTTCTCAGATTTCAAACGAAAGAATCGCTAAACCTTCTGATGCTCTTGCAATTGGCGACGAAGTTGAAGCTAAAATCCTTGAAATCAACGATGATACAAAGCAGATTGCTTTATCTATAAAGGCTTTACTTCCAGAAGCAGAAGTTGAAGAACCAGAAGTAGAAGAAGTTTCTGAATCATACACAGAGGAGAGCTCTTTCACATTAGGAGATATCCTTGACGCTGAATAATATTTGATTATTAAGAATAGGTTGCGGCAATTTCTTTGCTGCAACCTATTTAAATAAGAGGTGTTTTGTTTGAATACAACTGACTTTAAGAACGAAATTTTAAACAAAAGAGTTTCTGTTATTGGGATTGGCGTAAGCAATATCCCTCTTATTCGTATGCTTGTTTCTTTTGGCGCAAAAGTATGGGCACACGATAAAAGAGAAAAAGAACAATTGGGTGAAATATACGACGAATTTTTGGCTCTTGGCGTTAATTTTGTCTTAGGTGAAGATTATTTAAAGAAAATCCCCGAAGATATTGAATATATCTTTAAAACACCGGGAATCAGATATGATATTCCCGAGATTCTAGAAAGAATAGAAAACGGGGCAAAACTGTCCTCTGAAATGGACTTATTTTTCGACCTTTGCCCTGCGCCGATAATTGCGGTTACCGGAAGCGACGGAAAGACAACAACTACAACCTTAATCTCCGAACTTCTTAAAAAAGAGGGGTATCCTTGCCATTTAGGCGGAAATATTGGTATGCCTTTGGTTGATAAAACGGAAAAAATGAAGGAAACCGATAAAGTTGTTTTAGAGCTTTCAAGTTTCCAGCTTCATACAATCAAAAAATCGCCAAAAATCGCGGTTATAACCAATGTTACGCCTAATCATTTAGATTGGCACACTGACCTTATTGAATATGAAACCGCAAAGAAAAATATATTTTTAAACCAAAATAATGATGATATAACTATTTTAAATTACGATAACGAGGTTACAAGAAACTTTGCAAAAGAAACTGACAATTATATCTTTTTTAGCAGAAAGCACAGTCTTGATGACGGAATATGTCTTATTGAAAATAACATTGTTTTAAAAGAAAACGGAAAAGTAAAGGAAACAATTTTAGATATAAACAAAATCAGAATCCCCGGAATGCATAATGTAGAAAACTATATGGCAGCAATTGCAGCCACTTTGGGAATGGTATCAAAAGAAACAATTAAGTATGTTGCAGAGAATTTCGGTGGCGTTCCTCATAGAATTGAGTTTGTTCGCGAGATAGACGGGGTTAAATATTATAACGACTCCATAGCAAGCACTCCTGCAAGAACAACCGCAGGACTTATATCCTTTGAAAATGCAAATATAGTGCTTATCGCGGGCGGATACGACAAGAAAATACCTTTTGACGGTTTTGGAAAGGTGTTAAATGAAAGAGTTAAAAAGGTTGTTTTAGTCGGAGCTACCTCAGAAAAAATTGAGGCGGATATTTTAAAATCCGATAACTATAACGACTTACCAATATATAAGATGAATAACTTCAAAGAAGCGGTTTATAAGGCAAAAGAAGTAGCAGAAAAGGGAGATGTTGTTATTTTATCCCCTGCCTGTGCAAGCTTTGATATGTTCAAAAATTTTGAAGAAAGAGGAAATGTTTTCAAGGATATCGTAAATAACCTTTAAAACAAACTAAACTATGTCGGCTATTGCCAAAAAAATTAAAAAGGGAAGCCTTGCGGATGTTGCAGGGATTGTTCCCGGCGACAAAATTGAATATATAAACGGCAGAGAGGTTGTTGACTATCTTGATTATATGTATCTGACAGCCAACGAAAGAGCGGAAATAACTCTTGCCGACAGAACTGTTGTGATAGAAAACGAGGATTTTGCGCCTCTTGGGATTGAGTTTGACACTCTTCTTATTGATAAGCCGAAATCCTGCCTTAATAAATGTGTTTTTTGCTTTATTGATCAGCTTCCTCCTAATATGAGAGAAAGTTGTTACTTTAAGGACGACGATTATAGGCTTTCGTTTTTACAGGGAAACTATGTAACTCTTACCAACCTTTCTGATAAGGAATTAGACAGAATATTAGAGTATAATCTGCCAAGAATAAATGTTTCAGTGCATACAACCAATCCTGAGCTTCGCAAAAAGATGCTTAGCAACAAAAACGCAGGAAAGATTATGGATCAACTGCGAAAACTTGCTCAGGGCGGGCTTAACCTTAACTGCCAGATTGTTCTTTGCCCAGGGTATAATGATAAAGAAGAGCTTGAAAGAACGATTACGGATTTAAGCGAATTTTGCTTTGAAATCGAGAGCGTTTCCATTGTTCCTGTGGGAATTTCCGATTATCGTGAAAACTTACCTCAGATGACGCCTTTTACAAAGGAAAGTGCGACAGAAGTAATCGAGCAGGTTGAGAAATGGCAGAAGATCTTTAAAGAAAAAGTAGGGACAAACCTGTTTTATTTAAGTGACGAATTTTATATAACAGCCGGCAAGCCGCTTCCAAGGGCAGAAGAATATTTCGGCTTCCCGCAGATTGAAAACGGTGTCGGTCTTTGCGCATCTTTTCAGGATGAATTTGAAAGCGCTTTAAAATTTGCTGATAATAACATTGTTAAAACCGAAAAATCTATTGCCACAGGCGTAATTTCCTATGATTTTATAAAAGGTCTCACGGAAAAACTTAGTGG
>JAZSPE010000084.1:0-4217 GCA_045537265.1 Clostridia bacterium
GGACATGTTCAGGCTGCAATTTCCTATACAATAAGCCCTGTTCATAATATTGAATTCTTCGTAAATTTAGCTAAGGAATATGAAAACTGCGGTGCAGACTCAATCTGTATTAAGGATATGGCAGGTCTCTTAATTCCTTATGAAGCTGAAAAGCTTGTTAAAGAGCTTAAAAATGCGGTTAAAATCCCAATCCAGCTCCATACCCACTATACAAGTGGTGTTGCTTCAATGACCTATCTTAAAGCGATTGAAGCAGGGGTTGATGTTGTTGACTGTGCGATTTCCCCAATGGCTCTCGGAACATCCCAGCCTGCAACAGAAACAATTGTTAAAACTTTGGAGGGAACAGAGTTTGACACAGGACTTGACCTTGCCCTTTTAAGCGATATCGCGGACTATTTCAGACCGCTTCGTGATAAGTATTTAGAGTCAGGCCTTATGAATACCAAGGTTTTAGGCGTTGATATTAACACTCTTAAATATCAGGTTCCTGGCGGAATGCTTTCTAACCTCGTTTCTCAGCTTAAACAGCAGGGTAAAGAGGATAAGTTTGAGGAAGTTTTAAAGGAAATCCCAAGAGTTCGTGAAGACTTAGGATGGCTCCCACTTGTGACACCAACAAGTCAGATTGTTGGAACCCAGGCAGTTTTAAATGTTATAATGGGCGAAAGATATAAGATGATTTCCAAGGAAACAAAGGGAATTGTTAAGGGCGAATACGGAAGAACTCCTGTTCCGATTAAGGATGAATTCCGCAAGATGGTAATCGGGGACGAAGAGCCGATTACATGCCGTCCGGCAGATTTAATTGAACCAGAGCTTGATAAATTAAGACGGGAAGCCGCTGAATATATTGAGCAGGATGAAGATGTTCTTTCCTATGCACTTTTCGGCCAGGTTGCAGAGAAATTCTTTGAAAACCGCCGTGCCGCAAAGTATAAAATCGACCCTGATATGGTTGATATGAAAGAAAAGGTACACTATATTTAAGATTTATTTAGGCGACACTAAAAATGAGTGTCGCCTAATTGCATAAGGTGGGTAATATGAGAAATATTATTGTAATCGGTGGCGGCCCTGCTGGTCTTATGGCTGCAGGAACGGCGGCGAAAAACGGAAATAATGTTACGCTGATTGAGAAAAACGACATAGTCGGTAAAAAGCTTCTCATTACAGGCAAAGGCAGATGCAATATAACAAATGCCTGCGAAGATACAGAGGAACTTATAAACAATATGACAAAAAACGGCTCCTTTATGTATAGCGCTTTTTACGGCTTTACCAATCTTCAAACCATAGAGTTTTTTGAATGCATCGGCGTTAAGACTAAGGTAGAGCGTGGAGGGAGGGTTTTCCCCGAAAGCGACAAAAGCAAAACTGTTGCAGATGCCCTCTTAAAGTGGGTTCGCGATTGCGGAGTAAAAATTGTTTTTGACACGGTTTTGGGTCTTATAAGTGAAAAAGATATGGTTAAGGGAGTTATGCTTAAAAACAGAGGAAATCTCCTTTGTGACAGCGTTATTTTAGCCACAGGTGGTGTTTCATACCCAAGAACAGGTTCAACGGGAGACGGCTATAAATGGGCAAAAAAACTTGGCCATACTGTTATTGAGCCAATTCCCTCATTAGTTCCTCTTGACACCAAAGAGGAGTGGAGTTTTTCTTTGGCAGGACTTTCTCTTAAAAATATCGCCATAGATTTCTATAACGAGAAAAACAAGAAAGTGTATAGCGATTTCGGGGAAATGATGTTTACCCATACAGGTTTAACTGGTCCCGTAATTTTAAGCGCCTCTGCCCATTTAAGACCAATGGAAGAGGGGAAATACAGAGCGGAAATCGACTTAAAGCCTGCCCTTTCTGAAAAACAGCTAGACGAAAGACTTAAGAGAGATTTTGCGAAAAACCTCAATAAAAACCTAGATAATGCCCTTGATGAACTCCTTCCCAAAAACCTTATTGAGCCTATTATTTCTCTCTCAGGCCTTGACGGGAAAAAGAAGGTAAATTCCGTTACAAAAGAGGAAAGACACAGCCTTTTGGAAACAATAAAATGCCTTAAATTTACTGTTTTGGATTTTGCCCCAATCGAGCAGGCTATAATAACCTCAGGGGGAATTTCTGTAAAGGAAATCGACCCATCAACAATGGAATCAAAGCTTGTGAAAAACCTCTATTTTGCAGGGGAAATAATTGATGTTGATGCCTATACCGGCGGATTTAATCTCCAAGTTGCATTTTCAACGGGTTATGCTGCGGGAAGCAGTGTATAAAATCTCAAAAAATCCTTGCATAGCAAGGGGAATTGTGCTATAATTAAATTTGGCGAATTGTAACGATATTTAGAATTTGACAGAGAACAAAAAGGAGAGAAAAGAAATTGTTTAAGATAGCAAGAAAGGAAGTCTTAAACCCTGCGGTTTCACTAATCGAGGTTGAGGCACCTTACATAGCAAAAAAGGCAGAGCCGGGACAATTTATAATTCTTCGTGTCGATGAAAAAGGGGAGCGAATTCCCTTTACCATAGCGGATTATGATAGAGAAAAAGGCACAATTACAATAATTTATCAAAAAGTGGGAGCTTCAACGGAGTATCTTGACACTTTAGAGGCGGGGGACTATATTTTGGATTTTGTAGGCCCTCTTGGCATAGCATCCCATTTTGAAAATGTGAAAAAAGTTGCCGTTATCGGAGGAGGCCTTGGGACAGCAATTGCATATCCTCAGGCGAAAAAGCTTCACTCTTTGGGAGCAGAAGTGGATATGATAAACGGCTTTAGAAATAAAGAAATGATAATCATAGAAGATGAGTGCAAAAATGCCTGCACGAATTTATATACTATGACAGATGACGGCTCAAACGGGAACAAAGGCTTTGTTACGGCAAAACTTGAAGAACTTATTTTAAGTGGAGTTAAATATGACTTGGTTGTGGCAATCGGCCCCCTTGTTATGATGAAAGCCGTTTGCGATTTAACCAAAAAGTATAATATAAAAACTATTGTAAGTATGAACCCGATTATGATTGACGGAACAGGTATGTGCGGCGGCTGCCGTCTTACAGTTGGCGGAGAGACTAAGTTTGCCTGCGTTGACGGCCCTGACTTTGACGGACACCTGGTTGATTTTGACGAGGCAATTATGCGCTCCAAGATGTTTAAAAATCAGGAAGAAATGTCAAGACAAAACCATCGCTGCAGATTGGAGGGGATGAACTAATGGCCAATATGTCCCCAAATAAAACTAAAATGCCTGAGCAACTTCCCCAGGTGAGAAATAAAAACTTTGATGAGGTTTCTCTCGGATACACAGAAGAAATGGCAATAGAAGAGGCAAAAAGATGCCTTAATTGCAAACATAAGCCTTGTATGACAGGCTGTCCTGTCTGCGTTAAAATCCCTGAATTTATAAGCCTTGTGGCAGAGGGGAAATTTGAAGAAGCCTATAAGAAAATAAGCGAAACGAATTCACTTCCGGCAGTTTGCGGTCGTGTTTGTCCTCAGGAAAATCAGTGTGAAAAATACTGCGTCCGCGGGATTAAAGGCGAAAGCGTTGGAATTGGAAGATTAGAGAGATTTGTTGCTGACTATCATATGAAAAACGGGAAAGATGAGATAATTCTTCCTGAAAAGAACGGCAAAAAAGTTGCGATTATCGGCGCGGGTCCGGCAGGTCTTACTTGTGCAGGCGACCTTGCGAAGATGGGATATGATGTAACGGTTTTTGAAGCCTTTCATACAGCAGGGGGAGTTTTGATGTATGGTATTCCTCAGTTCAGACTTCCTAAAGATATAGTTCAAAAAGAGATTGAAAAGCTTAAAAACTACGGCGTTAAAATCGAAACTAATATGGTAATCGGTAAGGTTTTATCAGTTGATGAGCTTTTAGAGGAGGAAGGCTTTTCCGCTGTGTTTATCGGCACAGGGGCAGGACTTCCAAGCTTTATGAAGATTGAGGGAGAAAGCCTTAACGGTGTTTACAGCGCCAATGAGTTTTTAACTCGAATCAATCTCATGAAAGCATATAAATTCCCCGAATATGATACCCCTATATACTTCGGCAAAAATGTTGCAGTAGTGGGTGGCGGAAATGTTGCTATGGATGCGGCAAGATGCGCAAAGCGTCTTGGTGCTGAAAATGTTTATATTATTTACAGACGAAGCGAAGAGGAAATGCCTGCAAGACGGGAAGAAGTTCACCACGCAAAAGAAGAGGG
>JAZSPE010000095.1:0-5001 GCA_045537265.1 Clostridia bacterium
ATTTTGTAATTTCTATTGCTTTTAAGTCTAAATTATTATATAATTATTTTAAGATAACATAAAAAGAGGGATTTTTTATGAAGAAAAAACCAAACGAAAGGGGACTTTTTAACGAGAACCCCGACTTAATCGAAAAATGCGAAACCTGTGCCTTTGCTATTTTGCTTGAATATAGCAAAGACTGTTTATGTTCAAAATTCGGGGCGGTTTCCCCTGAATATAAATGCAAGAAATATCGGGTTAACCGCTTTTTAAGGCGTCCCCCTAAAAAGCGTGAGCTTAATTTATCAAAGTTTAGTGCAGAAGATTTTTCAATAGAATAGCGGAGGCATAGCCTCCGCTTTTTTAATTCTCAGGAAGTTCGATTCCGTCTATTTTAAGCTCACGATAACCCTTTTCTTCTTCTAAGCATTTTCCACAGCTGTCGCAGATTTTATTGGGGACAAGGTCGCACCTGTCGCACTCCATACAGCCGATGCAGTTTCTGTCATATAAAACACACTGTTTAGCAGGCATTATTTATCCCCTCCTAAGATGCGGCTTACCGCTTCCATAATTCCAAGCTTTGCCGCCTCATAAACTATTCCGCCCTGCATATAGACATTATAAGGCTCTGAGATGGGGGCGTCGGCGCTAAGCTCAATTGATGCGCCCTGAACGAAGGCGCCTGCCGCCATAATAACCTCATCCTCATATCCGGGCATTGCCCAAGGGAGTGGACTTACATGGCTGTCAATAGGGGACCCGCTTTGAATTCCCTGACAAAAAGCAATAACCTTTTCCGCATTTCCAAGACGGATTGCCTGAATTATATCAGTTCTTGTTTCAGAAGATTTCGGGCAGGTGTCATAGCCTAAATCTTCAAAGACCGTTGCGCAGAGAATAGCAGTTTTAATGCTTTCCCCTACAATATGAGGCGCCATAAAAAGTCCCTGATATAAGCTTTTATTAAAGCCAAGGCTTGCTCCTACATGCTTTCCAAGGCCTGGAGCCGTAAGCCTGTATCCGCAAAGCTCAACATATTTTTCTTTCCCTGCTATGTATCCACCGCTTTGGGCAAGGCTTCCTCCTGCATTCTTTATAAGGGAGCCTACAACCAAATCGGCGCCTACCTCAGTCGGTTCTCTTTTTTCAACAAATTCGCCGTAGCAGTTATCCACTATGCAGACAATATCTTCGTCAATATCCTTAACGGTTTTGATTATCTTTCCAATTTCGTCTATATTAAGAGAGCTCCGCCAGTCATAACCCTTTGAGCGCTGGATTAAAACAGCTTTAACCTTTTTAGCTAAGAGCTTATTCTTAATCCCCTCATAGTCAACTTTGCCGTTCTTTAAGTCAACCTGGTCATAAAAAACGCCGAAATCCTTTAAAGAGCCTGTTCCCTCGTCGCCTCTTATTCCTATAACCTCTTCCATTGTGTCATAGGGACTTCCCACCAAGGACACAAGGGTATCCCCAGGGCGAAGAACGGCATAGAGACAGGTTGCAATTGCCTGAGTCCCTGAAACGATGTTATGACGGACCATTGCACTTTCTGCTCCAAAAACATCCGCAAAAACCTCGTCTAATGTATCTCTTCCCAAATCGTCATAGCCATAGCCTGATGTTTCCCCGAAATGAGCATAGGAAATCTTGTGCTTTCTGAATGCATTTAAAACTTTGAGCTGGTTAAACCCTGCGGTTTCCTCAACTCTTTTAAAGTATTCTCTTGCCCTTTCTTCTGCCTTTTGGGTAGCCTCCACGGCTTCATAGGAAACGCCCATTTCTTTTGTCAAAAATTCCTTTGTATCCATTTTAGTTCACCTTGTTTATATAGTTTAAAATAAGCTCTGTCACAGCTTTTATATCCTCTTTCGCCATTCCCTCATAAGCCTTTCCTTTGTCTCGGATAGGGATGCAAACGCCACCCGTTAAAGCTCCTTTTCCGCAAATTAAGGGCAGGTCAAGGAAGAGATTTTCCTCTGTCGCTCCTATCTGGACCTTTTCTCCGCCGGCTTCAATAAGCGCTTTTCTCACTTTTTCTGTGGGGACTGCGCCTTTTTCTTTTATGATAACAACTGCCCCCTCTGTGCACTTAACTTCGTCTTTTTCAGGGAGAGTGTTTATAGAGATAATCGTTTCCGCTTCATATCCACCAAGAAGTGCCTTTAAGCCTCTGCCGGAAAACTTTTTCTGAGTTGTGAATAAAAAGGCTGTATCCTTTGCGCTTTTCATAACTTCAATGGCGGTTATAATGGGTGCGTAAGCAGAAATTCCGTTTCCGAAAATAAACTTTTCACTTTCCGTTATATCAGGGCAAAGGCTTGCGAATTCGCCCATAGGAACTTTCGCCTTTGCTCCCTCTTTATCCGTTTCGCCGATATCAATGCTAAGGTCACTGTCTTCAACATTTTCGGTTTTGTCGCATCTTACAACGCCAACAGCTCCATTTAAGAATCTAACCTTTTTCCCAACAAGAGAGGAAACCTCTTTGGAAGAAGGAACACTGGCCTTTATCATTCCGCTATCCGTCTCGCCGATTTTCATAAGGGATATAGAATCAACACCGCACTCAATTGCAAGTTTCCCCTTCCCGTTTTCGCATATAAGGTTGCCGAAAACATCGACTTTGCACTTATATCCCTGCTTCTCGCCGAAAGCTTTTATATAGGAAATCATATTTTCTTCTCTTCCGCTTGGGGAAAGAATTTCAAATATCTCCATTTATATTTCCTCCGCATTTTCAATAATCTTTTCTATAAGTTCCTTGCAGGACTGATAATCATTTTTATTCATAGCCGAAACGCTACTGTGGATATATTTACAGGGAACGCTGAGGCTTGCGGTTTTAATTCCGCCCTCTGAAATAGAAATTGCCCCTGCGTCATTTCCGCCTTTGACGGATGCTTTATATTGCCAATTTATCTTATGATCGTCCGCAATAGCAGTAATTTTTGACACAAGGTCACTATTTGCAACGCTTCCTGAGTCCATAATGGAAATTGCAACTCCACCGCCAAACTTGGTAACTCTTTTCTCCTCAGGAATTCCCGGCATATGGTTACAGGTTGTCCCCTCAACAACGATTGCAAAATCGGGCTTTAAGCCATAAACCGCCGCCTTTGCCCCGCGAAGACCAACCTCTTCCTGAGTTACGAATGTGCAGATAAGATTTGCGTCCCATTCTTTTTTAAGAGCATCTATAAGCACAGCGCAACCCACTCTGTCATCAAGGGCCTTTGCCTTTATCATATCCCCTTGGGCAATATATTCGCTGTCAAATGCAAAATAGTCCCCAACGGAAACAACTTTCTCTGCTTCCCCTTTGCTTTTTGCACCGATGTCAATAAAAAGCTCGCTTTCGGAAAAGGCCTTTTCCCTCTCTTCCTTTGTAAGAAGATGCACCGCTTTAAGAGAGATTATCCCTTTTAAATCTCCTTTTCGCACTATCTGGGAAAGGAGAATTTTAGAGTCCACCCCTCCCACAGTTTCAAACTTTAAAAAGCCGCCCTCGGTTATCTTGGTTATAATAAACCCGACCTCGTCCATATGGGCAGAAAGAAGAACGGTTTTTCCGCCTTTTCTTCCATTTTTAAAGCAAATAAGGTTTCCCATGCTGTCAGTCTTTATTTCGCTACAAAGAGAGGAAACTTCGGCAAAAATTATATCTCGAACGGCTTTTTCGTTCCCCGAAACGCCGTCTTTTTCGGTTAAAATTCTAAGCATCGACTTCCACCTCCATAATCTCTTTTATAAGGGCAGAAACCGCCTCAACATCAGCAATATCAAGGGTTTCAACCGAGGTGTGCATATATTTTACGGGGATTGAAATAAGCGCCGTTTTTGCTCCCCCGAAGCTATTCTGAATTGCCCAGGCGTCTGTCCCGCTATTGCCTGACGCTACCTCAACTTCATATTTTATATTCTTCTCTTTTGCAATTTCAATTATTTTTTCCGCAAATTCGCTATCAAAATTCGGGCCCCTCCCGATAACCGCTCCGCATCCCGTTTTGAAAACCCCCACCTCGTCTTTGGTGTCAGGGGTCATTCCGTGGGTAACATCTATAACCACCGCTAAATCAGGGCGGATTTCCTCCGCTAGGGTATAGGCACCGTGGAGTCCCAATTCCTCTTCCGAGGCAAAGGCGAAATACAAATCATATGGGGATGAAGAAAGTCCCTCAATCGCCTTTAAAATCGCTGTAACGCCTGCACGGTTGTCCATTGCGCTGCTGCAACATTCGTTTCCTAAAAGCCTTGTTAAACTGCTTTTAAATATAATGCTATCCCCAACAGATACCTTTTCTTTAAGTTCTTCTTCTCTAAGGCCTGTGTCAATAAGCATATGGTCGATTTTGGGCATTTTGTCCTTATCATCGCTTCCGCTAAGATGAGGTGGCTTTGCGCCGATTATTCCGTATACTTTTTCTTTTCCTTTTCCTAAAATAATAACCTCAGAGCCTGAAAGAATTCGGCTATCCACTCCGCCAACGGGGACAAAGCTTAAAAAGCCGTCTCCCTTGAATTTCGAAACCATAAGGCCAATCTGGTCAAGATGTGCCTCAATCATAAGCTTTTTGGCATTTTTATTTTGGCTTTTCTTAAATCCGATTACGCTCTTAAATCTATTCTCATAGGTCTCATCGCAAAAGGGCGCAAGGAGTTTTTTCGCAGTATCTGCAATCTTCCCCTCAAAACCGCTTACACCTTTTTCATCAGTCAAAGCTTTTAAAATTTCATAAGTTTCCATTTTCTTCCCAGCCTTAGCACAATTTATTTTATTATGCCCATTTCTTCTATTTTATGAACTTTTGGCTCTCCATAACCGCCAGTTTATCGCATCTTTCATTCTCGCTGTGCCCGTCGTGGCCTTTAACCCAAACGAGATTAACCTCATGCTTTTCTAAAAGGGTTAAAAGCTCTTCCCATAAATCAGGGTTAAGCGCCTTGTCCTTTTTGTTTCGCATCCAGCCGTTTTCTTTCCATTTATAAACCCAGCCCTCTTTAATTGCATCAATT
>JAZSPE010000041.1:0-10182 GCA_045537265.1 Clostridia bacterium
CCGTGCCAAAGAAAAAGCAGCAAAAATTATTGAAAGAGCTCAGGAAGAAACTGATGAGCTTATAGAAAAAATCAAGGAAGCTCAGAAAGAAAAGGATGAAAAGGAAGCAAAGCGGATTATGGATGAAGTCCGCAGAGACCTTGGTCTTAAACTTAAAAAGACAAAAAGACCTGTTAATAATGTTCCTAAACAAAAATCCAATTTGACAGTAAATACTTTAAAACTTGGCGCAACTGTTTTAATTGTTGATTTAAACGATAAGGGTAGCGTGGTTTCCATAAACAAAAAAGAGGAAACGGCTGTTATTCAGGTTGGTATTATGAAGATTACATCTAAAATATCAAATCTTGTCCTGCTTCCTGAAAACGACACAAAAGAGCTTATGAAATTTGCCCCTAAAAGCAAGCCAAGCATAGGTGCAAAAGAAGTAAGAACAGAGATAGATTTAAGGGGTATGCTCCTTGAAGAAGCTCTTGTTGAGACCGATAAATTTATAGACGGTTGCATTATGTCAGGCCTTTCTTCCTGCACGGTTATTCACGGCAAGGGAACAGGAACTCTAAGAAAAGGAATCCACGATATGCTTAGGAAGAATAACCGCATAAAAAGCTATCGTTTAGGTAAATACGGCGAAGGAGAAAACGGCGTTACCATTATTGAATTTAAGTAAAAAATCCCTGTGATGAAAAATTGAAAAAAGTATTGAATTAACGGGAATTTTGTGGTATACTAAAAGGTATAAATTTTGACTTCGGTTGGGAGAAGAATTATGATTCAGAAGAAATGGATATTTAAAGAATTTGATAAGGATGAAGTTGTTGCTATTTCCAAGGCGTATAACATTTCGCCAGTTATTGCAATAATTTTGTTTAATAGAGGCATTAAAACCGAAAAGGCTATCCGCGATTTTTTAAGTTGCAGTCTTTCCGGAATGCATGACCCTTATCTTATGAAGGATATTGACAAGGCTGTTGAAAGAATTAACAGAGTAAGAGAAAATGGCGAAAAAGTTACAATTTACGGCGACTATGATGTTGACGGAATAACAAGTATCGCAATTTTATATAAGCATCTTACAAGTCTTGGAATTTCTGTGGACTATTATGTTCCTGACCGTATTGCAGAAGGATATGGGGTAAACAAGGAAGCTCTTGATAAAATCAAGGAAAGCGGAAGCACAGTTGTAATCACTGTTGATACAGGTATCACTGCGGTTGAAGAGACTGAATATGCAAAGAGCATAGGTCTTGATATGATTATAACAGACCACCATGAATGTAAAGAGCAGATTCCTGATTCTTATGCGGCAATTGACCCAAAGAGAAAGGATTGCAAATATCCGTTTAAAAACCTTGCAGGAGTTGGTGTTGCGTTTAAGCTTATTCAGGCTCTTGATATGGAAACTCCTCTTGAAAAACTTATGGAGCTTTATTCTGACTTAATTTGTCTTGGAACTGTTGCAGACATTTCTCCGTTGGTTGATGAAAACAGAATTTTAGTTACAGAAGGGCTTAAAAGATTTAAGACCACTAAAAATGTTGGTCTTAAAGCTCTTTTGGATGTTACAACTGCAAACAACAGCAATATAACAACTTCAACAATCGGATATATTATTGCACCAAGAATCAATGCAAGCGGGCGACTTGGTTGCGCTTCAAGAAGCGTTGAACTTTTCTTAACAGATGACAAGAAAAAAGCGATTGAACTTGCAGAATATCTCTGCGAGGAAAATACAATCCGTCAGCAGACAGAACTCAAAATGTTTGCGGAAGCTCTTGAATATATTGAAAAGCACCCTGAAATCAAGGAAGATAAAGTGCTTATTATCCCTCATGAAGATTGGCATCATGGCATAGTTGGTATAGTTTCTTCAAAGATAACAGAGAAATTCTATAAGCCATCCATTCTTTTTGCCATTGACGGAGATGAGGCGAAGGGCTCTGGCCGTTCCATTAACGGATATAATCTTTTTGAGGCTCTTGAAAATTGCTCTGATATTCTTGAAAAGTTTGGCGGACATGAGCTTGCAGCAGGTCTTTCGGTTAAAACAGAAAACATCGAAAAGTTCAGGGAAAAGATTAACTCTTATATTCCTAAAAAGCTTGACGAAACAACAAGCGTTCCAACTGTTTTGATTGATGCGTCCATTAAAGCATCTTATATAACAAACGAAGCTGTTGAAGATATTAACCGTCTCCAGCCATTTGGTGTTGATAACCCTGCGCCTGTGTTTGCCATAAAGGGAATTAAAATACATAGAATCAGCACTATGAGTGAGAACAAGCATCTTCGTATGACCTTGCTTAAAGATGGTAAATACTTAGATACTGTTGGATTTGGTATGGGCGAGTATTTTAACAGTTTTAAAGAGGGAGACATTGTGGATGTCGCTTTTGGTCTATCAATCAACGACTATAAAGGTTTCCATAATGTTCAGCTTATTCTTAAAGATATAAAGCTATCGGAAGTGAAAAACTAATGTATACTCCTATTGAGGAACTTATTAATGTCATAAAAGAGAATAATGTGAGCGGAGATATTGCCGTTGTTGAAAAAGCGTATAACTATGCGGTTTTAAAACACGAAGGGCAAATGCGCAAATCAGGGGAGGAGTATGTCAGCCACCCTATTGAGGTTGCAAAAATTATTGCAGAGATGGGTCTTGACACAAGCTCTATTGCGGCCGCTCTCCTTCATGATGTTGTTGAAGATACTGATTCGACAGAGGAAGAAATTAAGGAGCAATTTGGTGAAACCATTGCTCTTTTAGTTTTTGGTGTAACAAAACTTGGTAAAATTCCTTATACATCAAAAGAAGAACAACAGGTTGAAAATCTTCGTAAAATGTTCCTCGCTATGGCTCAGGATATAAGAGTTATAGTTATAAAACTTGCGGACAGACTTCATAACCTTCGAACAATGAAATCTATGCCTGAGGAAAAACAGCGCGAAAAAGCGAGAGAAACTTTGGAGGTTTATGCCCCTCTTGCTCACCGCCTTGGTATGTCTAAAATTAAGTGGGAACTTGAAGATTTATCTCTTCGGTATATTGACCCCATAGGATATTATGAAATAGTTGATAAGATTGCTCAGAAAAAAGACGAAAGAGACTCCTTCATTAAAGAAATAATTGAAATTATTGAGAAGCGTCTTAAAGAGCTTAATATTAAAGGTCATTTAGAAGGCCGAGCAAAGCATTTTTACAGCATTTACCGTAAAATGTTTATGCAGAATAAGAGTATTGATGAGCTCTATGACCTTTTTGCAGTGAGAGTTATTGTTGATTCTGATTCGGATTGTTATGCGGTTTTAGGTATGGTTCATGAGCTTTTCAAGCCGATTCCTGGAAGATTTAAAGATTATATCGCTATGCCAAAGCCCAATATGTATCAGTCCCTTCATTCTGCGGTTATCGGCCCTGATGGAACTCCCTTTGAGATTCAGATAAGAACATGGGCGATGCATCATACAGCGGAGAACGGGATTGCTGCTCACTGGAAATATAAAGAGGGTAAAAAAGGTGTTACCGATATGGATTCAAAGCTGGAATGGATTAAACAGCTTCTTGAAATCCAGAAGGATATGGCGAATGCAGAAGAGTTTATGCAAACCCTTAAAATTGATATGTTCAGTGATGAGGTATTTGTGTTCACTCCAAACGGAGATGTTGTAAACCTTCCTGCCGGCTCAACTCCCGTTGACTTTGCCTATGCAATCCATAGCGCTATAGGAAATAAAATGTCCGGCGCAAAAGTTAACGGAAAGATTGTTACCATTGATTATAAACTTTCAAATGGTGATATTGTTGATATTATAACTTCAAACGCGGTTCACGGCCCGAACCTTGACTGGCTTAAAATTGCAAAAACTTCTCAGGCGAGAAACAAGATTAATCAGTTCTTAAGAAAAGAAAACCGTACTGAAAACATTGCCAAAGGTAAGGATATCGTTGAAAAAGAATTTAAAAAGCTTTCTCTCCCGTTAAGCTATATGAACGATGAGGAATTCGTTTCTCCTATTCTTAAAAAATATGGCTTTAAGAATATGGAAGATATGTATGCAACCTTAGGCTATGGTGGGTCAAATGCCGGCAAATTCATGGCGAGAATTAAGGATGAAAGCAGAAAAAGGCTTCAAAAAACTCAGGATATTAACGAAGCGCCGGAGCTTTTTGTTGTTAAAACATCAGGTAAGGCCAATAACAGCGGTGTTATTGTTGATGGCATTGATAATTGTCTTATCCGTTTTTCCAAATGCTGTAACCCTGTTCCGGGGGATAGCATCATTGGATTTATAACACGAGGACGAGGTGTTGCAATCCATCGCGCCGACTGTATAAATATGTCAAAGGTTAATACGGAAGATAGCGAATATAACCGCTTTATCGGTGTTCATTGGGCGGAACAGGTTTCAAATAACTTCCAGACCAACCTTTCAATAAGTGCAACAGACCGAACCTCTCTTGTTGTTGATATAAGCACACTTTTATATAATATGAATGTTCCATTAAAAGGAATAAATGCAAGAGCAACTAAAAATGACCTTGCTATTATTGATATTACTCTTGAAGTAAGCAGTGGTATTCAGCTTCAACAAACAATTAAGGGGCTTCAGAAAATTGACGGAGTTCATTCTGTTGTAAGACGGAGACAGTAATTTATGATAAAGTTAGAGAAATTTGTTACAGGAAAACTATTTACGAATTGTTATGTATTAGGAGATACCGACTCAAAGGAAGCCTATGTTTTTGATGCCCCGGCCCATGGGGATAAGATTTATAGTTTCGTTACAGAAACTTTGGGCTTTAAGATTAAGGCGGTTATCCTGACCCATGGACATTTTGACCATATCTTAGGCTTGGCTAAACTGATTGAGCTAAGCAAAGCTCCTGTGTATATGAGCGAAGAAGAAGCTGAACTTGTAAATAATAAAGAGTTCAACCTGACTGCTTTTTTCAGGGCGGATATTCCACATATAACTATTGATAAAAAGCTTAAAGATGGGGATGTTTTAACCCTTGGAGAACACGAAATCAAGGTAATTCATACTCCGGGGCATACCATTGGATGTTTATGCTTTTTGATAGGGAACATTTTGATTTCAGGAGATACTTTATTTGAAGGCTCTGTTGGAAAAGTTGACCATATGACAGGAGATATGGAAGAGGAAATAAAAAGCGTAAGGAAAAAGCTTTTGATACTTCCTGATGAAACTCAGGTTTTCCCGGGCCATGGAAATATGACAACAATTGGCAGAGAAAGAAAGGAAAATATGTTTTTAATATGATGACAGACTCTCCTTGGGGAATTTTAAGCGGAATCAGACCTGTTAAAATTGCCATGAAACAGCTAAACTCTGGAATGAGCGATGATGAGGTTGTTGATTTTTTTAAAACTGAATATAGTGTCTGCGAAGATAAAGCGAGGCTTGCTCTTGATATTGCAAAGGTTGAAAAACCTTTAATCGACAATATGAATTCAAACGGAATAAGCCTTTATGTTGGAATTCCGTTTTGCCCGACGAGGTGTCTTTATTGCTCCTTTGTGACAAACGGAATTTTTCGTTCAAAGGCTTTGATACCTCAGTATCTTGAATGCCTTATGCGTGAAATCGAATATACAGCAGAAATAGTTAAGGAAAACGGACAGGTGGTTGAAAGCGTTTATATTGGCGGAGGTACACCAACAACTTTGGAAGCCTTTCAGCTTGAAATGCTTATTAAAAAGCTTTTCGATTGCTTTGATTTAAGTCAGATAAAAGAGTTTACGGTTGAGGCAGGAAGACCTGATACCATAAATGAAGATAAGCTTAAAGTTATCAAAAGCTTTGATATAGAAAGAATAAGCATCAACCCTCAGTCCATGAATGAAGAAACTCTTAAAGTTATTGGAAGAAACCATACGCCAAAACAGATTATTGAGGCTTATGAGCTTGCAAGAAAATGCGGAATTAAGACTATAAATATGGATGTTATAGCCGGACTTCCGGGGGAAACCTTTCCCATGTTCCAAAAGACAATTAATGAGGTTGAGGAGTTGGCCCCGGAGAACACAACTGTACATACAATGAGCATAAAACGCTCTTCAAGGCTTAATGAACTTCTTGATGAATACGACCTTACAAAAGGCGAAGAAGTGGCGAAAATGGTGGATTTTGCACGAAATACTCTAAGAGAAAAAGGAAAACATCCTTATTATCTTTATAGGCAGAAAAACATGCTTGGTAATCTTGAAAATATTGGTTACAGCACGGTTGGGACGGAAAGCCTCTATAATATTTTCATTATGGAAGAAGTCCAGACTATTGTTGCTCTGGGCTGTGGCGGAGTTACCAAAACAGTTGACAGAGAAACTGACCGAATCGAGAGGATTTTCAATGTTAAAGAGCCAAAGGATTACATAGAAAGAATTGATGAAATGCTTCTTAGAAAGGATTTTTTAAGAAATGGAAGATAATGCTAAAATAGACTCTGTTTTAAAAGCGGTTGCGTTGTTTACCTCTGAAAATACAGATATTGCTAACTTAGGTCTTTCGGTTAACGAAAAACTTGCTTGCGCAGGGGAATATACTCTTTCTCAGCTTGAAAAGATTGAAACTGTTAATACCTGTTTTTCGGCTATTAAGAGAAATAATTATTTACTGTCAGACCTTGCCTATAATCCTGAGATTAATTGCGGGTATTATAATGTCAGGGATTTCCTGATTTCCATATGCGAGGGGCTTAACAATTATCTCGGCGGTGTTTTTGACGCGAGTATTACCTATATGCTGAGAGAAGACGATAATGTTAATTATACTTTTGACGGAAAGCTTGTTGAAAAATCTATCTATGACGCGGTTTACTCTCTGTTGTGCGGCGTCGGGAATGCTAAGAAGGAGATTTCCATATACGCAAAGGATATGGGAAATGAAATTAAGTTTGTGGTCCGAAGCGCTTATCCAGTAAAAGAGCCAAGGAAAAACCGAAAAGAATACAGCGTTATGTTTTCAACCGCTGATGACTATACCGATAAGAGCTATGCTGAAATAGCTGTACAGAGAATGAACGGAAATTATAATGTTATTTATGGAAAAAGTTCAACGAAAATTGAGATGTCCATTCCAAATAATCTCAAAATCGAAAGATACATAATGCAGGAAGAGGAGTTAATTATAAGGTGCGGAGAACCTGTTATGCCTTATGTGCATTGTAAGGGAAGCGCTCTTGAAAAGATGTTCCCTGTGGATTTAATAGCTAAATTGGAGGAAACGCTATGAGAATTTTAGCAGTAGGCGACATTGTTTCGTCAGACGGAAGAGAATATATTTATAATAATCTCGGGAAAATAAGACGCAAATATAACATCGATTATTGCATCGCCAATGGGGAAAACACGGCGCTTACAAACGGAATTACGGTTGACATCGCCCGTAACCTTATTGATTGTGGCGTTGATGTTATTACCATGGGAAATCATACTTTTTCAAACAAAGAAAGCGGAATTGTTTTAAACGATTTTGAAAGGGTTATAAGACCTGTTAATTACCCACCGGAAACTGAGGGAGAAGGTTATTTTGTTGAGGATTTAGGAAATGTCCGCATAGGGGTTATAAATGCTATGGGGCGTATCAATATGGAGCCTCTTGATTGCCCTTTCAGGGGAACGGAAAAAGTTTTGGCAAAAATCAAGGATAAGGCAGATATAATTGTTATTGATTTTCATTGCGAAACAAGTAGCGAAAAACTTGCGTTTGCTCATTATTTTGACGGAAAAGCCTCTGTAATTTTTGGAACTCATACTCATATTCAAACGGCTGATTCCCAGATTCTTTCAGGAGGCACAGGCTACATTTCTGATTTGGGTATGACGGGGGTAAGAGACAGCGTTCTGGGTGTCAAAAAAGAGCTTATAATGGAAATGTATTATACCCGTAAGCATGTCAGATTTGAAAAAGCTGAGGGCGAGGTTTGGTTCTCAGGTTGCATTTTTGATGTTGACGAGAAAACCGGAAAAACAACTAATGTTGAAAGGCTTTATTTTTCTGATAAAGAGGTTATCTAGGCTTTTAAAATAGTTTTTGAAAGGAGGGCATAAAATGAAAAGAATACTCGTTTGCTTAATTGCGTTATCCCTTGTTTTTACTTTTTTTGGCTGTAAAGATACTAAAACACCTAATGAGATATCCGGGGAAATTCTTGAAGATAGTAAAGGCAAAGGCATTACAATTTATTCATTAAAGGATGACACTTTATGCCCGATTTTAACAGATAACGAGGCCAACAGACAGATGCTCGGAATTGTTTATGAGCCACTTGTAAGCCTTAAAAATACCATGGAACCCAAAGGCGTTCTGGCAGAAGAATGGTCGGTAGACAGTGACGGTCTTACATGGAAATTCAAGCTAAGAGAAAATGTCCTTTGGCACAGCGGGGAAAAGCTTTCAGCAAAGGATGTTGTTTACACAATAGAGCAAATAAAGCTTAATGAAGGAAGCTCTTATTTTTATAATGTAAGGAACATTGAAGGGGTAAGTGGCAGCGGCAGAATTGTTGAAATTACTTTAAATGAGCCAAACTCTGCCTTCCCTAATCTTATGACTTTCCCGATAATCAAAAGTCAGGATGAAGATATAGAACGCGCGACCTTTTATCCTTGCGGAACAGGACCTTATGTTTTCTCTGATAAAAAAGAAGGGAATATGTATTATCTCAATAAAAACGATGCTTGGTGGGGCGATGAGATAAAGATTGAAAAAATTAATGTTAAAATTCTCCCCGATGCTGACTCGGTTATGTATTCATTTTCGGTGGGGGACATATCAATCGCAAGCACTAAACATGGGAGAGTTGCAAAGTTTGCCAATGTTTCAGATATGAGAGCGTCCTCTCATGAATCGGCGGTATATAATTTCCTCGGACTTAACCATTATAACACTTCTCTTGCCTCAAAAGAGGTCAGAGAGGCTATAAACCTGGCTGTTAACCGAGATAAAATAGTTGATGATATTTTCGCTGGAAATGCAGAAACAGCAACAGCCCCCATGCGTAAGAATTGGTTTATAAACACTGCGGTTAAAAAGAAAATTGAAGCGGATCCAGGAAGTGCGGAAAGACTGCTTCTTAAAAACGAATGGAAGAAAAAAAGCGGAATATATTCAAAGGTTATTGAAAACACTTTTCAGAATCTTGAATTTGATTTGCTTGTTAACAAGGACAACAGCGCCAGAGTTAATATGGCGAAAAGCATTAAGTTTGACCTTGAAGCGATAGGCTTTAAAATTAATGTTATCCCTGTGGCGTATGAAGATTATATAAGCCGTATACAAAATGGACAGTATGAAATGTTTATCGGAAGCATAAAACTTTCTGATGACCTTGATTATTCATATCTTTTGGGAGAAGGAAATCTGTTTAATTACAGCGATGACAGAATGAGCGAAATGCTTGGCGAAATTAAAACCGCAACAACAAAGGATGAAACTATCAAAAAGTATAAAAAGTTAAGGGAAAGATTTGATTCCCGATTGCCTTTTGTTGGTATCTGCTTTGAAAATTTTATGATGCATTACAGCGATAATATAAAAGGCGAGCTAAGTTCAACATCGAATGATATTTATGACGGTATATTTAATTTATCTTTAAAAGATAAGGAATAGAAAATGAACAGAAAAATTATTCATATAGATATGGATGCGTTCTATGCATCAGTTGAAATTCGGGACAACCCTGAGCTTTTGGGAAAACCTGTTATAATAGGCGCCCTGCCCGGAACAAGAGGTGTTGTTTCCACCTGTAATTATGAAGCAAGGAAATATGGCGTTCATTCTGCGATGAGTGTAAGTGAGGCATACAGACTTTGCCCCAAAGGGATTTTCCTTAATACTCATATGTCGAAATATGTTAAAGAATCGGAGAAAATCCATAAGATTATGGAAAGCTATACCGATATGATTGAATATGTTTCTCTTGACGAAGGATATATGGATGTTACGGCGTCTGAAAAATTTTTCGGTAGCGCCGAAGAAATAGGGAAGGACCTTAAAAAGCGTGTTTTTGAGGAAACGGGTCTTACCTGTTCTGTTGGAATCGGATATTCCATGACATCAGCTAAAACTGCAAGTGAAGAGAAAAAGCCGGACGGATTTTTTGTTATACCAACTCGCGAGGCTATTGTGGAGCTTATTAAAGATAGGCCAATCCGT
>JAZSPE010000223.1:0-3170 GCA_045537265.1 Clostridia bacterium
TCTTTCTGAAATTGTTACTGATAATAAAAATCTTCCAACAGAAGCAAAACGCGACCTTATAATCGCATTAATTACACTTAAATATACACAGTCAAACTCTGTTTGCTTTGCAAAGGACGGACAGGCTATCGGCGTTGGGGCAGGACAGCAGTCAAGAATTCACTGCACCCGACTTGCCGGAAACAAGGCTGACATCTGGCACCTCCGTCAGCACGAGAAGGTTTTAAATCTTCCGTTTCTTGACACTGTTGGCCGTCCTGACAGAGACAATGCAATCGACATTTATATTTCCGATGATGATGAAGATGTTTTGGCAGACGGAATCTGGCAGACACTCTTTAAAGAAAAGCCAGAGCCGTTTACAAAGGCAGAACAAAAGGCATACCTTAGCACAATAAAGGGTGTTGCTCTTGGCTCTGACGCATTCTTCCCATTTGGAGACAACATCGAAAGAGCGGCAAAGAGCGGTGTTTCCTATGTTGCACAGCCGGGTGGCTCTATTCGTGATGACAATGTAATTTCAGCTTGTAATAAACACGGTATGGTTATGGCAATGACAAAGATGCGCCTATTCCACCACTAATCCAAAAAGGAGGATTTCTCTTATGAAAATTATAGTAGTAGGCGGCGGCGGCCGTGAGCATGCCATCATCAAAAAGCTTAAAGAAAGCGAAAAGGTTTCAAAAATCTATGCTCTTCCCGGAAACGGCGGAATTGCTCAGGATGCAGAATGCGTCGCTATCGGGGCAAAAGAGATTGATAAAATAACCGCTTTTGCAAAGGAAAACGAAATAGATTTTGCCGTTGTTGCACCTGACGACCCGTTGGTTTTAGGCGCAGTTGATGCCTTAAACGAAATCGGGGTTAAGACTTTTGGTCCAAACAAAAAGGCAGCAATAATTGAGGGAAGCAAAGCGTTTTCCAAGAATTTAATGAAAAAATATAATATTCCAACTGCGGCTTTTGAGATTTTTTCTGACCCGAAAAAGGCCTATGAGTATCTTGAAACTGCTCCAATCCCAACTGTTATCAAAGCAGACGGCTTGGCTCTTGGAAAGGGCGTTATAATCGCACAGACAAGAGACGAGGCAAAAGACGCTGTCCGCTCCATTATGGAAGATAAAGTTTTCGGGGCAAGCGGAGAGAATATTGTTATAGAAGAATTTTTAACAGGTCCTGAGGTTTCCGTTTTATCCTTTACTGACGGAAAAACCTTAATCCCTATGGTTTCTTCAATGGACCACAAGAGAGCAAAGGACAATGACGAGGGCCTCAACACCGGGGGAATGGGAACAATCGCTCCTAACCCATACTATACAGAAGAAATTGCCAAAGAGTGTATGGAAACTATCTTCCTCCCAACTATTGAGGCTATGAACAAAGAGGGCAGAAGCTTTTCAGGTTGTTTATACTTTGGTCTTATGCTTACAGAAAAAGGCCCGAAGGTTATTGAGTATAACTGCCGTTTCGGAGACCCTGAAACTCAGGTTGTTCTTCCACTCTTAAAAAGCGACCTTCTTGACATTATGCTCCACATAAGCGACAAGACTTTGGATAAGGCAGAGGTTGAATTTATGGACGGCTGTGCCGCTTGTGTTGTTATGGCGTCAAAGGGCTATCCTGAAAAATACGAAAGCGGATTTGAAATCAAGATGCCAACCGATAAAAACATCTATGTTGCAGGGGCAAAGCTTGACGGTGATAAGCTCTTAACCGCAGGGGGTAGAGTTTTAGGCGTTACAGAAACCGCCGACACCTTGGAAAAGGCAATCGAAAAGGCATACGAAACAGTTAAAACTGTTTCCTTTGATAACGCATATTTTAGAAATGATATAGGCAAGAGAGCTCTTATGGCAGAAAGGCAGGCAAACTAATGGTATACAGAATTTATGTTGAGAAAAAACCTCACCTTGCAAACGAGGCGAAGGCTCTTTTATCCGATTTAACTTCTCTTTTGCAGATAAAAGGCTTAAAAGAGGTCAGACTTTTTAACCGCTATGATGTTGAAGGTATCGACAAGGACCTTTTTGACTACTGCGTAAATACAGTTTTCTCTGAGCCTCCTCTTGATATCGCAACTGACAGCCTTTCTCTTGACGGCTATACTGTTTTTGGGGTGGAATATCTCCCAGGCCAGTTTGACCAGAGAGCAGCTTCTGCTGCTGAGTGTATTCAGCTTATTTCAAAAGGGGAGCGTCCTCTTGTTAAAACAGCAACTATTTATGCCCTCAAAGGAGATCTTTCCTCTGACGATGTTGAGGCAATCAAGAAATATGTTATTAACCCTGTTGAAGCAAGAGAGGCAAGTTTAAAGACTGCCGAAACTCTTAAAACAGAATATGAAATCCCAACAACCGTTAAAACTCTTGATGGATTTACCTCTCTTTCTGATGACGAGCTCAGAGAGTTTATAAACGAAAACGGTCTTGCTATGGACTTTGACGATATAAAATTCTGTCAGAATTATTTCGTTTCCGAAAAGCGCGACCCAACTATAACAGAAATTAAAATGATTGACACATATTGGTCCGACCATTGTCGTCATACAACATTTTTAACAACTATCGACAAAATCACATTTGAAGATGAGATTTTGCAAAAGGCTTATGACAGATATATCGCTACCCGTGAAAAGCTTGGTAGAACCAAGCCAGTTAATCTTATGGATATTGCAACTCTTGCCACAAGATTTTTAAAGGCAGAGGGCAAGCTCGAAGGCCTTGACGAGAGTGAAGAAATCAATGCCTGCACAGTTAAGATTGATGTTGAGTGTGAAGGAAAAATGGAGAAATGGCTTCTCCTTTTCAAGAACGAAACCCATAACCACCCGACAGAAATTGAGCCTTTCGGCGGTGCGGCAACCTGTATCGGCGGAGCTATCCGTGACCCGCTTTCAGGACGAAGCTATGTCTATGCGGCTATGCGTGTAACAGGTGCGGCGGACCCAACTGTTCCCGTTTCTAAAACTCTTAAAGGAAAGCTTCCACAGAGAAAAATCGTTACAACTGCTGCAAGCGGTTACAGTTCATACGGTAACCAAATAGGTCTTGCAACAGGTCAGGTTGACGAGCTTTATCACGACGGCTATGCGGCAAAGAGAATGGAAATCGGCGCTGTTATTGCGGCGGCTAAGGCTGAAAATGTTCGCCGTGAACGCCCAATTGACGGAG
>JAZSPE010000040.1:0-3265 GCA_045537265.1 Clostridia bacterium
TAGTGTATCATAAAAAATTATATTTGTAAATTATATTATTTCCTTGAAAGAAAAGATTATTTGTGATATAATATAAAAAGATGTGTTAAAATGACACAAAAGAAAGGAAAAAGGGATATGGGGAAAAGGAAAATTGGCGATAGAAGAGACGGGAAACTTCTGAGGAATATAGATGGGATGCATTTTATTATGCCCCTCATTTTTCCGAACAGATGCGACAATGAAGCGTTTATCTCAGAGAGAATTGACCTTACAAATATAAACGAATACCTTGCGAAAAAGAATGCGGATAATCCTGAATATAAATATAATTTGTTTCAGGTTATCGTTACGGCAGTACTCAAAACCGTAACTCTCCGTCCTTATCTTAACAGATTTGTTGCAAACGGAAGTCTTTACCAGAGAAATAAGATTTCTGCGGCATTTACAATTAAGAAGATTTTTACTGACGAAAGTGCAGAGGCTCTTGCCTTTATCTATGCAAAGGACGACCACACCATTGAGGATGTCCATAACGAAATATTCAGACAGGTTTCTCATGTGAGAAAAAGCGAGGACTCCAAAGACCCTACAAGCGAGTTTATGGATATGTTCAGCAGACTTCCAAGATTTATCTCAAAACCTGCTGTAAAGTTCTGCTGCTTTTTGGAAAGACACGGGAAAATCCCTCAGGCTCTTATTGCAACCGACCCATATTATTCATCCGTGCTACTCACTAACCTTGGCTCAATTAAGTTAAAGTCAGGTTATCATCATCTTTCTAACTGGGGAACAACCTCAATGTTTACCATTATCGGTGAGAAGAAAATCCGCCCATTCTTTAACGAGGACGGCACATTCACTATGAAAGACAGCGTTGACATAGGTCTTACAGTTGACGAAAGAATTGCCGACGGATATTATTTTTCAAAGAGCGTAAAGCTCCTTAAAAAACTACTTGAAAATCCTGAATTACTTGAAAGACCGATGGGCGAAGAGGTGGAATTCTAAATGAGAAGCAAGAAGGTTAAAACTCCGTGGGAAGGAAGCATGAGGGATATCCCTATGCATCTTGATTATTTTGAAGGAACAATGTTTGAGGCAGTTGAAAAAATTGCCAAGAAATATCCAAACAATGTTGCCTTTGACTTTATGGGAAAGCCAACTACATACGCAAAAATGATTGAGGAAATCAGAAAGTGCGCTAAATCCCTTAAAACTATCGGCGTTCGCGAGGGAGACAGAGTAACTATCGCTCTTCCTAACTGCCCTCAGGCGATTTATATGTTCTATGCGGTGAACTTAGTTGGCGGTATTGCCAATATGATTCACCCTCTTTCTGCGGAAAAGGAAATTGAGTTCTATCTTAACGAATCAGAAAGTGTTACAGCGGTAACCCTCGACCAGTTCTATAATAAGTTCGAGAAAATCCGCCAGAATACAAAGGTTTTAAATATTATTATTGCAAGTATCAAAGATGAGCTTTCCAAGCCGATTAAAGCGGGATATATGCTCACCGAGGGAAGAAAAATTCAGAAAATCCCCGCAGACGCGCCAATTATCCGCTGGAACGACTTTATGCGTCTTCGCCAGCATTGTTTCTATAACTATGCGGTAGAAAGAAAAGGCGAGGACAGTGCGGTTGTCCTCTATTCTGGGGGAACAACAGGAACATCAAAGGGTATAGTGCTTACAAACCGTAACTTCAACGCTCTTGCAAAGCAGATTATTGCGGCAAACCAGATGTTTAGAGTCGGGGATAAAATGCTTGCTGCTATGCCTGTTTTCCACGGCTTTGGCCTTGGCGTCTGCATCCATTCAATGCTGGCAAGTGGCGGAAGATGTGTTTTAGTTCCGAGATTTACTCCAAAAAGCTATGGCAAGCTTATAACTAAAAATAAATGTAACTTTATCGCAGGGGTTCCAACTCTTTATGAGGCGCTCCTTAGGCTTCCGTCAATGGAAAAGGCTGACCTCAGTCACCTTAAAGGTGTTTTCTCAGGGGGCGACTCCCTCTCCATTGAGCTTAAAAAGAAGCTTGATAAATTCTTATATGACCATAAAAGCACAATTCAGGTCCGAGAGGGCTACGGCACAACGGAAACAGTTACGGCATGTTGCCTTACTCCTGCGCATATGTTTAAAACGGGAAGCATTGGTATTCCTCTTTCTGATACATATATCAAAATTGTTGAGCCGGGAACAGATAAAGAGCTTCCTTACGGCGAGGAGGGGGAAATCCTTCTTGCAGGCCCGACGGTTATGAAAGAATATATGAACCATCCTGAGGAAACCGCCCAGACCATAAGAGAACATAAGGACGGATTAAGATGGGTTTATACAGGGGACCTTGGCGTTATGGATGCGGAAGGCTTTGTATATTTTAAAGGCAGAGCCAAGAGGATGATTGTTACATCGGGATATAATGTTTATCCGGCACAGATAGAGAATATTTTAGACGCCCATGAATTTGTTCAGATGAGCTGTATTATAGGTGTTCCCGATGCCTATAAAATGCAAAAGGTTAAGGCTTTTGTAAAGCTCAAAGACGGCGTTCCTGCAATCGAGGAAACAAAGAGAGTTCTCCTTGAATATTGCAGAGAGAACATTTCAAAATTTGCAATGCCTTATGACATTGAGTTCCGCGATGAGCTTCCGAAAACCTTGGTTGGAAAGGTTGCATATCGCCAGCTTGAAGAGGAAGAAATTGCAAAAATTAATGCAGAAGAAAAAGCAAAGGCAGAGGTTTAATTTTTAGCGGGGAATGATACTATGAAGGTTTCAATCGGAAAAGTTAAAATCGGTCAGGGCGAGAGGATTGCCATTCAGTCAATGACAAATGTCATCGCCTCAGACACAGACGCAACAATTAAGCAGATAAATGCTCTTTCTGAGGCAGGGTGTGATATTGTCCGTTTTGCAGTTCCTGATGAGGAATGTGCAAAGGCGGTCTATGAGATTAAGTCAAAGACCGATGTGCCTCTCGTTGCGGATATCCACTTTGACTACCGCCTTGCCTTAATGTGCATTGAACGGGGAATTGATAAGGTTCGAATCAACCCAGGCAATATAGGTGGCGAGGATAGGGCAAAGGCTGTTCTTCTTGCGGCAAAGGAAGCCAAAATCCCCATTCGTGTTGGGGTTAACGGTGGTTCACTTGAAAAAGAAATTCTCGCAAAGTATGATGGGATAACTCCCGAGGGAATGGTTGAGTCTGCCCTTTCCCATATTCGTCTTATGGAGAAATATGACTTTACTGATATTGTTGTTTCTATGAAATCTTCGG